>NZ_DATIRM010000450.1:0-2683 GCF_035469765.1 Psychrobacter sp. | reverse complement strand
AACTTCAGAAAGTAGGTTTGTCTGATAAGGCAGATTTATATCCTTTTCAGCTATCAGGCGGTCAACAGCAGCGCATTGGTATTGCTCGTGCATTGGCGATTGAGCCTTCGTTACTACTATTCGATGATCCAACCTCGGCACTTGATCCTGAGCTGGTACAAGATGTGCTTGAAACCATGAAACAGCTGGCATCAGAAGGTTGGACGATGGTTGTTGTTACTCATGAAATAAATTTTGCCCGCGATGTCGCTGATCATGTGGTTTTGATTGAAGATGGTAAGATCGTTGAAGAGGGCAGTGCTGAGCAGATGTTTGAGCTGTCGACGCATCCACGTACACAAGCATTTTTGCAGCGTATCGAAAGTTAGAAAATACATCATATTGACAGTTAAAAAAAGACTGGCTTGCTATTAAGTCAGTCTTTTTTATCTGGGATTTTTTGTTTAAAGCTATCTTATTACGCTTGTAGTAAAAAATTCGTCAATAAACGCTTGGCACCTTCGGTCGCAAATGACTCTGGGTGAAACTGCACGCCTTGAATGGGATAGTCTTTGTGCTGAATACCCATTATCTCATCACCAGCCAGCGCCGATTCAGTCAAATCGAAATCCTTATGTTCATCATTGGAGACGACAGCAGTGACGGTTAAACAATCAGGTAGCGTGTCTGCTTGTACCATCAAAGAATGATAGCGCATGATTTCTAACTCCTGCGGTAAATCGTGATAAACGCCCGCACCATCATGACGAATGGCTGAAACCTTACCATGCATCGGCACACTGGCGCGTATTACGTCACCGCCAAATACATGAGCAATGCCCTGCATACCTAAGCAAACGCCCAATAGCGGCGTCGTTTTTCCCATCACTTCAATCACTTCAGCACAAATGCCAAAATAGGCGGGATCATCAGGTGACCCTGGACCGGGTGAGATAATAATACGGTCAAGATTCATCGCTTGTACATCTGCTAAGGTAATTTCATTATTGCGCTTGACGATGACATTTGCTTGTTTATCACTGTCCAGCGTCTGCAAAATCTCACCAATATATTGGTAAAGATTAAAGGTGAAGGAATCGTAATTGTCGATAATTAAAACATTCATAAGTCATAAACTCTTGGGTAAAATATAGTCAATTTACGGGTTCGTAAAACTGTCTAAGACGACTTTCATCGCAGAAAGCTTACGCTGAATCTCTAAGTATTCATCAGCAGGATTGGAGTCGTAAACATTGCCGCCACAAGTTTGCGCATAGGCAGATTCGCCATTAATAAATAGGCTACGAATAGGAATGGCAAAGATACAATCACCGTTAAAGTTAAATGAGCCAAGCGCACCGCCATAAGCACCGCGACCATCTGGTTCTAGCTCATTAATAACTTTGATTGCTTCGACCTTTGGTGCGCCTGACAAGGTGCCCGCAGGGAAGTTGCTGGCAAGGGCGCTAAACATATCTTCATCAGGATGCAAAATACCGACGATTTCAGAAGATATATGCTGCACATGAGAAAAGCGTTTGATATCCATCAAATTACGCACTTTTACGGTACCAAATTGTGCGACGCGTCCGATATCATTGCGATGCAAATCGACTAACATATTGTGCTCGGCAATCTCTTTTGCATCATTGAGTAGGGCGCGCGCAAGTTTGCGGTCTTCGGCAACATCAACGCCGCGCTTGGCTGTACCTGCGAGTGGATAAGTTTCCATCTCGCCCTGACGCAAGCGAAATAACAATTCAGGTGAGGCACCGATAATGCATTGCTGAGCAAATTTCATAAAATACATATGCGGTGATGGATTGACCGCCCGCAGTTTTTCATAAATCGGCATCTTATCGCCAGCGATACGATATTTGGACTTAAAGCCTACTTCGCACTGAAAGATACGCCCAGAGATGATGTCTTCTTTGACTTGCATAACGACTTTAGCATGCTCTTCTTGACTCATGCCATCACCTAAAAACTCTACGGTAGGCGGCTTATAGCTTGGGATGGGCACATCAAGTAAGGCTTTGATTTGCTCGATACGATTGTCTTGCTGAGCGGTTGGGTAATAAAAATAGAATATCTCACCGGTCATCTTATCGAGCGTCAAGCCATCTAGATATACACCAAATTTAAACGGCTCAAAATCATCGCTAGGCTTAGCATTCACGCTTGGCTCGAAAAAATTGACACTGTCATAACCCAAGTAGCCAACCAAGCCGCCGCTTTGCTCACGGGCGATGACATGCTGCGGAGTAATAGTACGTAGCAGCTGATAAGGATTTTCCGTCTGATAATGTTTGGTTTCAGTGGTTTTATTATCGGTAATCGCAAGCGTTGTACGGTCAATAGCAGCAATGGTCATCACCGGATCGAAACCAATCGCATGATGACGTGACATATGGCTGTCTTCGCCCAAGGATTCGAGTAAATAACAGGTATCAAAAACATGCTCAATACGTTTAAATAACGCAAAAAAATCGATATCTTGCGTAAGTTTAATACGTTGCGGCTTGCTTGGAATATCAATAGCAGCAGGTTTGTTTTGCTGCAATGTAGGAGAGGTCATAACGAAATCCAAAGTAATTCAAATAGGTATAGCTTAAATAAGTTTAGGTAGTGTTGATGAATAAATTACATATCTTGTCTGTGGGTGGCGAGCAGCGCGCTTACATCATGATTTTGCATGGCTTTG
>NZ_DATIRM010000449.1:0-2508 GCF_035469765.1 Psychrobacter sp. | reverse complement strand
GTCATAACTATTGAGCGAAAGCAGTATAGCGACTACTTTCCATACTACTTAATGGGGAGTAGGCAGGTGTTTTCGGACGTTATGTTGTTATTAACAATCAAGCTCATACAAGGGTGGTAAAGCCTTTTAAAAGGTGCTATTTTATATTAATGATAATTATTATCAATTGAGTGTTGACCTTTAAGGCAGATTGAGATAAAAATCTACAGCAAGTAAACTAGCCAAGGAGTTATCATGAGTGCCACTACGAATACTGACAATACCACTAGCACCACTAATCCCAATCCTGTCATTCCAAGTCATTGGAAAATAAAACGTTCAACCCATTTTTTCACCAAAGACAAAGTCCCTAACGCCTTATTAACCCATCACAATACGGCGGAAGGCGTATACGGGCAAATTTGTGTCATGCAAGGTACGGTTACCTTTTATGGTTTTTCAGACGAAGCAGCTACTGAGCCAGAAAAGACAGTCGTTATTAACGCCGGACAGTTTGCGGTCAGCCCGCCTCAATATTGGCACCGCGTAGAATTAAGTGATGATGCCCAATTCAATATTAACTTTTGGACAGAAGGAGACACAGGCAATAAGTCGATGTTTAACAGCTCTACTATCCACACTAAACCTATTGAAAAATTATTTGATAAGCCAACTCAATGATAAGAGTTCTACATATTTGTATCTCACGCAGGTTGATAAAGAACCAGAGGCACATGGATATGAAAATTCTTGAAGCATAACCTAAAGCCCCAGTTCTTATTTTAGATAGGCAGATCTAAGGGCAAGTTTGCTATCTGCTGACAATATTTGAGTTGAATACACTTTAGTTCTTATAAGAATGATTAGGATAAAGAATGTTAAACACAAAAAAAGCCAATATCATAAAAAACACTTATTCCATATGATTATTTAAGCTACTTTCTTATACCTAATGTTTTTGAGGAAGGTAAATGGGGTTTACCTGATGAAGTCACCAAATTTCCAAGTCACCTGTACGGTGATGAAGTACAGCGCGAACATTAGCGAGCTAGTAACGGATTTCTAAGTCACTTTTTGCATCATACGGCAATGTGATAAGTAATAAATATTGGCACGTTTAGAATGCAAAATAGTTTTGAGATCTGAGGAGTTGAAACTATTATTGGTATAGGCGTTTCTAGATCGGTTGGGTTTGATCATTTTCATTCCGCTTATTTAGTATCGCCACAATTGAACCGCCCCGGGATTGTCGGAGACTAAATATTCTGAGAGAATACGACAATGAAAAGACAAAACTACACTCCCGAAATTAAAGAACGCGCCGTTCGCATGCTGATTGAAGCAGCAGGCGACTATCCATCTAATTGGTCAGCGATTCAAGCCATTGCGCCTAAGATCGGCTGCACACCCGAAACGCTACGATCATGGCATAAAAAGCACATCGATCAAACCATTCCTGCAAATGTGCAAGCTCAGAATCAAGAGCAACGTATCAAAGAGCTTGAGCGCGAGAATAAAGAGCTTAAGCAAGCCAATGAGATTATACGTAAAGCTGCTGCTTTTTTCGCCCAGGCGGAGCTCGGCCGCCCACACAAGTAATGGTTGAGTTTATTGACGATAATAAAGATCAATACGGGACCCAAGCCATCTGTAGAGTACTACCGATTGCCCCGTCAACCTATCACCGGGCTAAAGACCTAGAGTGCTGCCCTGAAAAGCGTTCACTGCGCAGTCAGCATGACGACGACTATCTCAGCGAGATTAAACGTATTTGGCAGGTCAGCAAATGCCGTTACGGTGCGCGTAAAGTATGGAAGCAGATGAAAGCTGACGGGTTAAAGGTTGCTCGGTGTACCGTAGAGCGTTTAATGAACCAGCATGGCATGCAGGGGATTTGGCGCGGTAAGGGTAAGATGACCACCAACAGTCGTGACGACCAAAAGCGTGCTGACGACTTGGTCAATCGCAACTTTAATGCCCATCGTCCTAATCAGCTGTGGGTTACAGATTTTACTTATATCAAGACAACTAGCGGCTGGGTATATACTGCTTTTATCATTGATGTGTTTGCCCGTGCTATTGTGGGCTGGAAAGTCTCTCATCGCATGAATACCGATATGGTAATGGCGGCATTGAACCAAGCAATAGCAGATAGAAATAATCCCAAAGATGTGATTCATCACAGTGATCGAGGGGTTCAGTACTTATCCATTCGCTACACAGATAAGATGACGGACTCTGGCGTGATTGCGTCTGTTGGTACTACAGGCGATTCATACGACAACGCATTGGCTGAAACAGTCAATGGGCTGTACAAGTCTGAGGTGATTGAGTATTTAAAGGAGAGCTGGACTAGTGTTAACGATGTTGAATTAGCAACCCTAGAATGGGTGAACTGCATTAATAAGACTCACTTGCATAGTACGATTGGTTATGTGTCACCCTTTAAGTTTGAAAAACGATATTATGATAATTGGTGGTGTTCTAAAAAGTATGCTGGCGATAAAAGTTAATACGAAATCTATGCTA
>NZ_DATIRM010000448.1:0-5418 GCF_035469765.1 Psychrobacter sp. | reverse complement strand
GGTTGCTTTATCAGCAGTGGGATATGACGGGCATCTGGCTAAGCGTATGGTGTTTATTATTATTAAGATTGATTATCCTTGGTGGATTTTTATATCGCGCCCATCAAACAGGCAGTTATGAGAAACTCCAGCTTGACCATTGACCGATCAGCATTACACTATTAAGCTCCCTTTAAAATTTAATAATAAACAAAAATAGTAAAAACTAGGACGTGACGTGAACACTCAATCAAATGAGATCAATCAAACTCAAGTACAGGGCTATGACTGGGCAGAAGGCTTTAAAAAAAGCTTACCAGTCGCCATGGGTTATTTGCCAGCGGGCATTGCCTTTGGTGTGCTGGCGCAAGTAGCTGGTATACCGGTATGGGCAACGATTATGCTTAGTATCGTCTTATATGCAGGCGCGGCTCAATATGCCTGCCTACCGATGTTAAGTGCCGGATTACCTATTGGCAGTATCGCTACCAACATTGCAGCGATTAATTTGCGTCATGTCTTTTATGGCATGCCGTTATTACAATATCTACCAAAAAACAAAATAGCCAAAACCTATTGCTTATTTGCCCTTACTGATGAGACCTTTTCAGTGATGACCAGTTTACCGAACGAGTCGCGACAATCATTGATACTGCCTATAAGCTTATTTAATCAAAGCTGGTGGGTATTAGCAGGTGCGATTGGTGTGATGATCGGTAGTACTCTCAGTGATCTGGTGCCGCATTTAGACTTTGCCTTGGTGTGCTTGTTTGCGATTTTAGCGTATGAGCAATTTCAAAGTATCAAACGTTACTTCCCTATTGGCATTGCTATCATTGCTTTGGTCGTCGCTTCATTTTTTACTAGCAACTGGTTATTATTGGTAGCGATTACGATTTGTATGCTGATGATTTTGGCACGTGGATTTTGGGTGCAGCGCAGTGTGCAAGGAGACAGTTATGACCAGTAGTTATCTGATATTTGCAACGTTCGCCATGGCGGCTGTGACTTTTATCACCCGTGCTCTGCCCGCTTTGATACCTAAAAAGCTATTGGATACGCCTTGGCTACATCGCTTAAATGAAAGTTTGCCGCTATCTGTCATGGTATTACTGATTTTAACCAGTTTGTCTTATCAAGGACTGTCACACAATATTACTTTGAACAGTGCAGAGCTGCATTTATTAATGGCACAAATTGGCGCTTTATTATTGGTATTGCTCGTTTATCATATCAGCCGTCAGTTATTAATCAGTATGGTAGTGGGTATCGCTGCGATTAATGGCTTTTTATGGTTGTTTAATACATTTTTAATATAAAAAATCAATCTTGAAACCACATGTTTTAATAATAAATTTGATAATAAAAAGGCTGAATTCATTGAGAATCCAGCCTTTTTTATTTGTTAATTACTTTTTTTTAAAACATCGAGGCGCTTATAGCTCTTCTACACCCATCATATCTACTGGCGTATCAGCGACTACTTGCACGCCTTTTTTACCCTTTTTAGCGGTGTCATTACGCTGCTCTTGTAGATGCTCAAGATACGCTTCGTTGATTTGACCTGTGATATAACAGCCGTTAAACACTGCACAATCAAAACCTTCAACCTTACTGTGCTTGGTATCTTTTACCGCTTCTATCAAATCGTCCAAATCTTGGAAAATTAAGCGGTCAGCACCGATGATATCACGCACTTCTTCAACGCTATGCCCTGAGGCAATAAGCTCGCTACGGACTGGCATATCAATACCATAAACGTTTGGATACTTAACGGGTGGCGCAGCACTGGCAAAAAATACTTTACGCGCGCCTGCATCGCGTGCCATTTGGATAATCTCATGGCAGGTTGTACCGCGAACAATAGAATCATCAACCAAGAGTACGTTTTTACCTTTAAACTCTAATGGTACCGCACTAAGCTTTTGACGCACTGACTTTTTGCGCTGCTGCTGACCTGGCATAATAAAAGTACGACCGATGTATCGGTTTTTCATAAACCCTTCACGGTACTTGATATTCATCTTTAACGCCAATTCCATCGCTGAGGTGCGCGAGGTATCTGGAATAGGAATGACGACATCGATGTCATGATCTTCACCCCATTCAGCAAGGATTTTATCTGCCAGTTTTTCACCCATGCGTAAGCGCGATTTATAGACAGAGATATTGTCCATAATAGAATCTGGACGGGCAAAATAAACATATTCAAAGATACAAGGTGTGTATTCTTTTTGCTCAACGCACTGATGCGTATGCAATTTATGGTCTAAATCGATAAAGATAGCTTCGCCGGGCTTAACATCACGAACAATACTAAAACCTGAACCGGTCAAAGCAACCGATTCTGATGCCACCATGTACTCTGTGCCGCCATTGGCAGCCATGCGCTTACCAAAGATGAGCGGACGAATGCCGTTTGGATCACGAAATGCTAGCAAACCATGACCAGTAATCAAAGCTACTACACCGTAAGCGCCTTCAACGCGACCATAAACCGCTGTCACTGCTTCAAAGATGTCAGCAGGCGTTGGATGGGTTTTGCCTAGATTTTGCATTTCATGCGCAAGCACATTGAGCAACACTTCAGAATCTGAGTCAGTGTTTAGATGACGACGATCTTCTTGATAAAGCGACTTCGCCAAGCTCTCAGCATTGGTTAAGTTACCATTATGTGCCAGAGTGATACCATAAGGCGAGTTGACATAAAAAGGCTGCGCTTCAGCACTGCTTGACGTTCCAGCAGTTGGATAACGCACATGACCGATACCAAACTTACCGACCAGCTTCAACATATGGCGATTCATAAAAACGTCACGTACCATGCCGTTTTCTTTACGTAAATATAAACGTCCATCCTGTAAAGTCACAATACCTGCCGCATCTTGCCCACGGTGCTGCAACATGGTTAAGGCATCATACAAAATTTGGTTGACCGGCTCATGAGCTGCGACCCCAACGACTCCACACATAGTTGTATCCTATTTTGAATTTGAACCACACATTAAAAACACAATAACGGCATCACTACTGACAGAATCGTTTTAGTTTGTGACCTATCATATGCCGCCAAGCTGATGATGTTTGCTAAGATTAAAATCTTTCTGAGAAGAAAATTACCTATAAGACAAACGGTTGATGATTGAGCTAATAATTAAGCATTGGTAATTGATGGATGGTATTTTACGAATATTAGATGCGGTTGAATAGCTTTTTATTCAACCCTTATGATTGATTGACTTGCTCCCAAGCCATCCCAAACATATCTGAGACCAATGCTTTGCCGACGGGTGCATAAGGTAGTAGCTCAGGTGCCAATACTGAGGTTTGCCATTGCGGCATTTGCACCAATAATGGCGCACTAATACTAAGGATAACCAGCACCATTAGCACGTTTTTGGCAGCACCTAATATGCCACCTGCCATTTTATCAAGCACGCCTAAACGCAAGGTTTTCAGCACACCTGAAAATACAAAAGCAACCAAGTGCATGATAGCCAATATCGCAATCACCACCAATAAAAAGGCACCGGCCATCTGTAATACAGGGTTTTGAATGATACCTGATAACTGCGGTGCTACTGAAGCTGCCAATCTACTCGCTGCAATAAGAGCGATAAACCAACCGACCAGACCGACTGCCGTCTTAATCAGACCCACCTGAAAGCCGCGCCATAAGCCTACTAACACCACAACAGCAATCACAATGTCTAAACCACTCATGTTTACCGCCTCATTACCCTATATCTGTCGTATCAAATATTGAATGCAAAGCCATCATATTCTTGATTTCATCAGCATTACTTCGCTTAACTTTCCATGGCGTCATAATAGCCGCCGATAGATTGAATACATGACTGTACAAGCCCAGGACCGCGATAGATAAGCCCTGAATAAAGCTGAATCATATCTGCGCCCGCTTCAATCTTTTTGACCGCTTTAGCTCCGCTATCGATACCGCCCACACCAATCAATGCCACTTTACCATCCAGCTGATCAGAGAATTGTTGTAAAATCTGAGTACTAATGTGGCTGACAGGGCGACCTGATAAGCCGCCCGCTTGATTGCCATCAGGCAAGTCTTCGACACCCACTCGGCTCAAAGTCGTATTGGTCGCAATCAAACCATCAATTTCAAAATCCAGCAGTTGCTGAGAGATATAATCCACCTGTAGCGGATCTAAGTCAGGCGCCACTTTGAGCACCAAAGGCACATAAAAACCGTATTCTGTCGCTAACTGACTGTGACGGTTTTTGATCGCATCTAACAGATACGTTAATGCTTCCCCGCTTTGCAGGTCACGTAAATTCTTGGTATTTGGTGAGGAGATATTGACAGTTATGTAGGAAGCATGCGGATAAACGCGCTCTAAGCAGTAGACATAGTCATCAGCCGCCTGCTCAACTGGCGTCGCAGCATTTTTACCGATATTGATACCGATATTGCCTTTATATTTACAGCGCTTCACATTTTCAATCAGGTAATCGACCCCTTCATTATTAAAACCCATACGGTTAATAATGGCGTCTGCTTGCTTAAGCCTAAACAGGCGCGGTCTCTCATTACCAGCTTGCGGCTTTGGCGTGACGGTACCTACTTCGATAAAGCCGAAACCAAGCTCAGCTAAGGCATCAATATAATCGCCGTTTTTATCCAGTCCGGCGGCGAGCCCAACAGGATTAGGAAACTGCAAACCCATACAATCGGTTGGCAGCATAGATTGACCATAGACCAAACCTAAAACACGCGCTTTATGAGCTTTATCCAATAAGGATAAGGTCAGCTCGTGGGCGTGCTCAGGGTCCATATTAAACAAAAAAGGGCGAAGTAAGGCATAAGACATAGTGATGACAGACCCTGCTTGAAAGTGAAAATGAATAGAAAAAACCAATGTGGTCAAGCGCAGCGATTATATCAGCTTAGTCGAAATAAGACCAAAGTTTCATCAGCCAATTTTGTCTAGAAAACCTCGATATACAAGCAGAACTATACTGAATCCGCATAAGAGACTGCCTATTTTTCGACTTATTTAAGGTACGGGGCGTCCATCCGTCAAAGCAATCCAGCCGCGTACAATACGGTATAAATGCCAAATAAAAGTAACACCCATAATAATAAAGCCGACGCTTGCGAGTAATACTGAACCAATGGCTATATTGCCACTGTCCGCCATCATACTGACGCCAAAGCCACCAAGCGCAAAGGTAATAATGGACACACCAACGACAAACCACACAATACTGTACCAAAATGTTTTAATCTGCCAGTCAAAATGCGTGGCAAGCCATGTACCATCAGCATCACGGCGTTTAGCATAATTCATAAAAATAGGCACAACCCACAATAAGCCGGCCGTAAAATAACTGAGTACATATAATAAATAGGTAATGTGGTTATAAGTTACTAAAGAGCTGCGCTTATTATTATTCATATTATCA
>NZ_DATIRM010000447.1:0-2333 GCF_035469765.1 Psychrobacter sp. | reverse complement strand
ATAAAAACACCCCAGCAACCAAGGTAGATAAGCGCGTATAGCCACCAGATTTTACATTGATAATAGACTGACCAATCATCGCACAGCCTGCCATACCGCCAAAAAAACCACTCACAATATTGGCAATACCTTGACCTTTACACTCTTGGGTACGATCACCTTTGGTATCGGTTAAATCATCAACAATGGTCATGGTCATCATAGACTCAAGCAAACCGACGATCGCAAGACTAATGGAATACGGCAAAATAATCAGTAAAGTATCTAGATTCAAAGGGATATCAGGTAATAAAAATATCGGCAAAGTATCCGGCAGCTGACCCATATCGTTGATGGTGCGCGCTTCTGCGCCCAAAAAGATGGCTATCGCCGTCACCAAGACAATACTAACCAGCGGTGATGGAATGATCTTGCCAATTTTTGGAATGTAGGGATAACCATAGATAATCAATAGACCAAGAGCCACCAGACCATAGACATGGACTAGGTTTGAGCCTGCTTGTGGCACAAGCTCAGGAATCTGTGACATAAAAATCAAAATCGCCAAGGCATTGATAAAACCAAGGATGACCGATTGCGAAACGTACTTCATCAAATTACCCAGCTTTAAAAAGCCAAAGATAATCTGTATGACCCCTGTCAAGACACTGGCAGCTAGCAAATACTGTAGCCCATGGTCTTTAACCAACGTCACCATCAATAGCGCCATTGCGCCAGTTGCGGCTGAAATCATCGCCGGTCGCCCACCGACAAAGCTAATCACCACCGCTATACAAAAGGAGGCATAGAGCCCCACTTGGGGATCAACACCAGCAATGATCGAAAAAGCAATGGCTTCAGGAATAAGGGCTAGGGCGACAACCATACCAGCTAGGACGTCGCCTCTGACATTGGAGAACCAATGCTGTTTAATAGTAGTTAACATCATAAACTCAGTTTTTAGGAACTGCTTTAGTCTGTCAATAATCACGATATCTGAGCTAAGAGATAGGAGATATCTAAAATAAAAGGTCTGACACATTTCTAGCTAGGCATAATGCCCATCAAACAATAGATATAAAAATGTGAACCATCATATTTAGCGCGTTATTGTCATAACTTGCTTTTAATAGCTTGCTCTTATTGACTCGATAGATAAATCGATTATAGATACAAATTTTAAAGCAGTGCGTGTGCATAGGAAAAAGCGTAAGACGCTCTATGAAAGAGTAATTGCTATAGGGAGCAATCATTTACTGAGGAGGGGTACAACTAGGGTGGCGTATTCATCTTTGTAGTAAACGACTTTTATAGATTAAAGGAGTAATATTTCTCGTAATTCTAACATACATAGCGTCAGTCAATAAAATATCTGGCTATTATCCGCATAACGGACGTTATGGTAAATGGATTTAGAACCAAAAAAGCCAATGGTATAGGTGCTTTAAAATATAACCACTAAATATAATTCTCAAATTAATAAAGTATCTATAACTCATTATCCGTAATAGGTAGGTTTTCATCAGTAATGAGCATCATGTGTACAAAAAATCTTAGTAGCGGCGAGTATTGCCATTTGGTTTTTTTGGCGTTATTTGTTTCACTGTCTTCTGACTGGTTACTCTTAGCTCTATAATCCTGATTTGTAATGCCAATATGAATTGTCTTTATCCAGTCTTTATGTGCTTGTCGCATACCTTGGTAATGAGAATAAGGCAGGCCCTTTTCAAGTACAGTTTCGCTACTGGTGATTAGCCAATTTTTATCAGGTAGCAATTGTTTTGCAATGCCAATAAAACGCTGTAACTCTTCCTTTTCTCTTTCTAAAAATGATACAAATGCTCTGCTACTAGAAAGTCTTTGACGACATATCAGCATGAACCATTGCCAGTCAGCTTCTGACTGAAGACGTAGCTGATAAGCATTGCTTCGTAAAGGTGATAACAATCTAAGATCACTTTGATATTGTAAGCTAAGCGGGCTTAAGGTAACTGTCTCTGAGCCTACTGGTTTTATAAAGCGAGGTTTACCTCTTTTAGTCGTGATGGTTGCGACCTGATCAGCACGTTCTCTTAATAGCTTTGCATCATAAATAGTGATGTTTGCTAATGCAGCGGCTTCATCTAAAAGGGTTTCATTGTCATCAGAAACTTGTAGTAGCAGCTGCACACGGTTTAAACCATAGCGCGTAAACATCTCCTCAGCTGAGGAGGGTGCGGTATAAAAGATGTCCTTATTGTCATGATTTTCAATCATAAGTCGTGGCGATTTTCGCATACCTTTGATGGTGTTTTTAAATAAGAGTGTGCGAATAGTTGGTATGTTAACGCTATGATTATTGATAGTGGCGTGGT
>NZ_DATIRM010000446.1:0-7110 GCF_035469765.1 Psychrobacter sp. | reverse complement strand
GCCGTACACATTATCTATTCGGTGCTAGGACTGGCAACGCTGATTGCTCATTCGCAGCCATTATTGACCGCTATTAAATGGCTAGGCGGCAGCTATCTTATTTATCTGGGATGGCAAGGTATTCAAGCCAAAGCTAAAAATCCAGCAGATTTAGCAATTGCCAAAGATTCAAATGCTGGCGTTTCACAAGATGCGCTTGCTAAGCAAACTATGTTTAATCAACACACAGCGCTTTCTGATAACGCTATTTCCACTAAAAAAGTATTCAGCGACACAAGTTCTATTGCTTCCATTCTGCGCCGTGGCTTTTTTTGCAATGTCTTTAATCCCAAAGCACCAGTGTATTTCGTAGCGATATTCACCCTCGTATTATCACCCAATATCCCGCTTTGGCAATTGGCTATTTATGGTGTATGGATGATGGTCTTACAGATGGCATGGTTTAGCACGGTAGTGATGTTACTTTCTATTCCTGCCATTCATCGTCGATTCCAGCGTTTTGAGCATTGGATAGACCGCGTATTGGGTACAGCAATGATAGTATTAGGATTAAATCTTATCTTACGTAGCCGATAAGACGCTAGTAACTCGCGAAATCTGCTAAAATGGCGCATTATATTCACATATCAAAGCCTGACACTATGACCAGTAAGCCTATGAACCGTCGCCCGACCGCCAATAATCACAGAAACAGATCACCTGAGACTGCTAAAAAACTCGGTCAGCTGCATCCGCGCAATCCGCACCAAGGTCGTTATGACTTTGCGGTATTAACGCTCGCCTTACCTGAGCTTGCTAAGCATACCATCACCAATCCGAAGGGCGAGCCGACGATTAACTTCTCGGACAGTGCATCCGTGCGCGTACTTAATCAGGCATTACTGGCGCATTATTACGGTGTTAAATTTTGGGACATTCCGGAAGGCTATTTATGTCCACCGATTCCGGGACGTGCCGATTATATTCATTATATTGCCGATTTGCTTGCACAAACGACGCATGTTAATAAAGATAATACACCGCCGACTGGCAAAGAAATCCATGCCCTTGATATTGGTACCGGTGCCAGCGCGATTTACCCCATTGTTGGTAGTCAAAGTTATGGCTGGCGCTTTACCGCATCAGACATTGATCCGATATCGGTCAATACCGCAGCGCTTATTTGTGAAACCAATCCTAAGTTAAAAAGCGCCGTTAAAGTAAAGCTGCAACCTGAGCCTAAGCGCATTTTTGCTAATATCATCGGTCGCCAAGATTACTTTGATGTGGTGGTGTGTAACCCGCCGTTTCATGCCTCATTGGAAGAAGCGATGGAAGCCAATAGCCGTAAGCAGCATAATTTGCAACGACATCGTGGTAAAAATGAAAACGAACAAATCAGCCGTAGCTCAACAAAGTCTGGCAATGCAGCACAGAATCTAAATTTTGGTGGTCAGCATAAAGAGTTATGGAGTGAAGGCGGCGAGATTGCCTTTTTGACCAAGATGGCAAAAGAGAGTCAAGACTTTGCTGAGCATGTTGGTTGGTTTACTACCTTAGTATCCAAATCAGAAAACGTAAAACCTCTGCAATTGCTGTTAAAACAACTTGGCGTTGCCCAAATGCGCATCATTGAGATGAGTCAAGGTCAAAAAAGCACTCGTATACTCGCATGGCGTTTTAATACTGACGAAGAGTAAGTAAGAGTTAACGTTATAAATAATTATAGTTTCACGTGAAACAAAAAAGCACCACTTTGATTATCAAAGTGGTGCTTTTTATTATAGAAAACAAAGCCAAATAATGGTGCTTATTAACGGATAAACATGACCTTTATGCCAATAGCTATTAATACCAATCCACCAAGTATCTCAGCTTTGTCCTCAAGCCACGTTCCAGAAGACTTACCTAAATAAATGCCGAAAAAGCCAAATCCAGCGGTGATGATCGCGATGATTAAGCACGCTAGCCATGCATTAAGTGCCAGTAAATTTAAGGTAAAACCTGCTGCCAGCGCATCAATACTAGTAGCGATAGCCAATGTAAACATCATATGATGATTGATTTTTTCTTGTATGTTATCATCGAAACTGTCTTCTAGTAGCACTTCGACCTCACCATTAAATGCTTCGTATAACATCTTAGCGCCAAGCAGAATAAGGATGCCACCACCAATCCACGGTGCCGCAGTCGCTAACCAGCCTAGTAATACTGCGCCCAATAAATAACCGATTAGCGGCATCACACCTTGTGCGATACCAAAATATAACGCAGCATAAATAGCTAAACGTAGAACATAAGCAGACGATTGTTTTTGGGACTTAGCGCCCAAGCCAATTGATACCGCAAACGCATCCATTGCCAAGGCTATAGCTAGTAAAATAACTTCGATCATTTCTATATCCATTATTTAAAGCATTTATTCAATTAAGTTTCACGTGAAACAAGCTTAATGTTAAAAAACCACCGCCTTGGTTGCCAAAAGCGGTGGTTTTTCATTGATTAACAATATTATGCCATTTAGATATCTAAGTTAGAAACCGTCAACGCATTTTCTTCGATAAAGATACGACGTGGCTCAACATGATCGCCCATTAAGCAGGTAAACATATGATCTGCTGCGATAGCATCTTCGATATTGACGCGTAGCATACGGCGGTTTTCAGGATCCATAGTGGTATCCCAAAGCTGATCGGCATTCATCTCGCCCAGCCCTTTATAACGCTGAATCGCTAGACCGCGGCGCGCATCAAGCATCATTTGCTGCCATAAATAATCAAAGTCACGTACTGGAATATCTTTGGTCGTACCTGCAGTAGCTTCACGACGGATAAAAGCATCTTCATCAAGCAAGGTATTCCATTCTGCCGATAAACGCAGCAGCTTAGTATACTCACCCGAGTTGACAAAACTGCCATCAAGCAAGTAATGATGCGCCAATTGATGCACATAAACAGTGATACGTGGTAGCCATTGCGCTTTTGCGACGACTGCTTCAGCGTCAGAGCTATCACCTTTTTCAACGGCAACGACAGGTTTCATTCCTAATAAATCGGCAGCAGCGGCATCCATATTTTTAGGCTGCGGTGCATGGATATTAACCAGCTCAATCTCAGGGTTTAAGTCACTACCAAAGTGCTCAAGCTGAGTCTGTAGCGTATCTTTCCATACTTGCATCGCATCTTTATCATAGGTCATATCGGTGCTAAGTTTCGGCGTATGCGTCAATGCGTCCAATAAGATGGCTGGATAACGAATCTGTAAACGCGCTTTAATCAGCTGCGTTTGATTATAATCGTTTAATAATGTCTCTAACGCTTGACCGGTAATCGCTGGTGCATCCGCACTGATATGCAGCTTGGTATTATCAATCGTTGATGACAATAAATAGGCTTTAAGCGCTTCATCGTCTTTTAGGTACAGCTCTTGACGACCTTTTTTGACTTTATAAAGCGGTGGCTGGGCAATATAAATATAACCACGCTCAATCAGCTCAGGCGTTTGACGGAAGAAGAAAGTCAATAGCAAGGTTCTAATGTGCGAACCATCAACGTCCGCATCGGTCATGATGATGATTTTATGATAGCGAACTTTATCAGGGTTATATTCATCAGGTCCAATGCCGCAACCAAGCGCAGTAATCAAGTTACCGACTTCTTGTGAAGACAACATTTTATCAAAACGCGCGCGCTCAACGTTTAGGATTTTACCTTTTAGTGGCAAAATTGCTTGGGTTTTACGGCTACGACCTTGCTTGGCTGAGCCACCAGCAGAATCCCCTTCCACAATGTATAGCTCTGATAATGCTGGATCTTTTTCTTGGCAATCCGCCAATTTACCCGGTAGACCTGCGATATCTAAGGTAGTCTTACGACGAGTCATCTCACGCGCTTTACGAGCTGCGTCACGAGCACGCGCGGCATCAATGATTTTACCGGCAATCAATTTACCAGCGCCTGGATTCTCTTGCAGATAATCATTAAATTTATCATGCATCGCTGATTCGACAGCCGATTTTACTTCGCTTGATACCAGTTTATCTTTGGTTTGACTCGAAAACTTAGGATCTGGCACTTTAACAGATACAATAGCCGTCAAGCCTTCACGGGCATCATCACCAGTTGCAGCCACTTTCTCTTTTTTGAAGAGATTTTCGCGATCCATATAGGTATTAAGACAACGCGTGAGTGCTGAGCGGAAGCCAGATAAATGCGTACCGCCGTCACGCTGTGGAATATTATTAGTGAAGCAAAATACCTTTTCATTATAGGTATCTGTCCACTGCAATGCCACTTCGACACTAATACCATCGTCTTGATTACTGATAAAATGGAACACATCATTGATGCCATCTTTACCGGCATTGATGTAGCTGACAAACTCTGACAAACCACCTTTGTGCTCAAACTCATGACGTTTATCAATACGCTCATCGGTGAGTACAATACGTACACCCGAGTTTAAAAATGACAACTCACGTAAACGTTTGGCTAAAATATCATATTCAAAAATAGTACCGGTAAACACGTCATTGCTAGGATAAAAACGGATTTGCGTGCCAGTTTGATCTGTCGCTTCCATTTGCTGAATATCGCCATCAGGCACACCATCAGTATAAGTCTGATGATAATGATAGCCTTCACGCCAGATATTCATCTCAAGATTTTTTGACAGTGCGTTAACGACTGAAACGCCAACGCCATGCAGACCGCCCGATACTTTATAGCTGTTATCATCAAACTTACCACCAGCATGCAGTACCGTCATAATAACCTGCGCTGCAGACACACCTTCTTCTGGGTGAATATCGACAGGGACACCGCGACCATTATCCATCACGCTAACAGATTCATCTTCATGAATGATGATATCAATTTGATCACAATGGCCCGCAAGCGCTTCATCGATAGAGTTATCTACTACCTCAAAGACCATATGATGCAAGCCGGTACCATCATCGGTATCACCGATATACATACCAGGACGCACGCGCACCGCTTCTAGTCCGCGCAGTACTCGAATGTCTTTCGAGCTGTAATCAGAGGGTAATACCTCAGGAACGACAGCGGCGGCAATAGTCTCAACTGCGCTGTCTGACGTTAATTGCTGGTGGTCGGTAGGTAATGAATCACTCATGTGTATTCCTTGATCTAGCCATTATCAGCTATTTATCATCAGCTCACCACAGTGGTGATACTTAATGATGCTATCTAAAATATCGTTTTTGTACTCAGATTATGTCTTTATTACGGTTGGCTTAAGCTTTTTAAAAAAATGATAGATAGGTAAAAAACCAGATTAAAAAATACGTCAGGTTAGCACACTCTATTTAATCTATACTGCGATCATTCTTAAAACTATAAAGCTTAAAAACATTAAATTAAATCCATAACTATCAATAACTTAAGTTCTTATAATCAATAATAAAGATCTATATAAAACGGTAAGATAACTTGCTGAGAATAGGGCAAAAATAAAGCTCTATTTTAGCATTTTTTTGCCTGTAAGTCACTGTTTAGGGAACGTTTTCTGAGTAACAGAATGTGGGATAAAACGAGGATAAAACATAAAAGGAAATGGTTGCTTAAGGATGTAAAACAAGGATTAACAACGAAGATATTATTACCCTAATAAAAGCTACTGAACTGGTGAAATATCACCTTGTTTCATGTGAAACACATTAGGTTTTGACCAATATTCATTTATTAGTGGCAAAATACTGTCTGTCAAACTACTCATAAATACCTGACACGGTAGCTGTGCTAAGGTAGATAATAAAATCTCTATCGCCTTATCATCCAACTCTGCAGTGATATCATCTAGTAATACCACTGGTGTAACCCTTAGCTTAGCGTCACTGCTAGATAACTCACTATTATTTTTAGCCTTAAGCAACAATGGTAGCTGTGATAAGCGTAACGCTGTAATCAACAGCTTCTTCTCTCCGCGAGACAATATATTGGCAGCTTGCTCTTTTAAAATAGGCAGTTTCACAGTCGAATCCGCTGATAAAGGTAAATTTAAGTGCTCATTAGGCATCTGTATTGGGTTTGTAGAGCGCCAATGCACGTGAATATCAGCACGATGGTTACCGATACGGGTATAACCCAGCTGTAAATCCTGCTCTAGGCGCTCATTAAACTGTATATCGAGCGCTATACTAGTATCGTAGCCTGCTACGTAGCTTAAGCTTAATTGTTCAGCATAAGCAGGCAATAACTGTGCAATGCTCTCAGAAAAATAAGGCTGCCAAGCTTCAAATATAGCTTGACGGTAGTGATGAATCAGCGCTGCATGACTGGCAAGCCCTTTATCCCAAGCTCTGAGCTCGGCAAGCTGAACCTGAGTCAAATGACGCCGTTGTTTTAGTAAACTATTACGCTGTTTTAATAAGCGCTGATATGCAACCCACTGTGGATGAAAGCCTTGTTTCATGTGAAACACAAGCCAATCTAATAGTTGACGACGGCTGGCACTACCCTGCTCTAACATGTCCATCGTCGATGGATCTATAAGCAATGTTGGTAGCTGCTCAGTTAAGATACTTTGGTTATAAACAGTGGTTTGATTAAGGCGTAAAATGGTTGTCGCATCTGCTTGCTTTTGGATAGCTAGCGTACGACTATCATTAAGATTGGCATGCACCGTGGTAGCACTTTGATGGTGTTGAATATAACGTTTAGGCTGATGATGACGGAAGCTTTTGCCTCTTGATAACAAGAATATAGCTTCAAGTAACGAGGTTTTACCACTGCCATTAGCGCCGATAATGACGTTGCAAGCAGCAGGCGATAAATTGATATGCTTTAGATTACGCAAATGAAAGATTTGTAGACGTTCAATCATAATACCGACGGCCGCCTATTGAGCCTGATTATATATTCGCAGGCAAAAGTTCGATTAAAATTTAAAATTACAGGCTTTAAAACCTCAAAATCATCAACATATTTAAGGTTAAAACCCATAATAATTATGACTCTCAACCTTAATTATTTACCATTTAACATTTAAAGAATAAACTATATGCGCATTGGCATAATGACATACTGATGGAAGTCATCATTTAACTGATTAACCAATACCGACGCATTTGATTGACTCATATGCATTTGTAAGTCGCCTTGGATGACG
>NZ_DATIRM010000445.1:0-2079 GCF_035469765.1 Psychrobacter sp. | reverse complement strand
CTCTTATAAGCAGCAAGACACACTGCGTTATCATGCCGCCGATGTCGCACTTTATCGCGGATTTCAGGCTAAGATACCAGTCGTCCTTGGGACTGCCACACCCTCTCTTGAGCATTTAAAACTGGTCGATGATGGCAAGCTAGTAGAATGTCAATTGTCGACGCGCCCTGGTAATGCAAGACCGGCAACCATGCAGCTCATCGATGCACGCCTGCAAAGCACCCATCAGCAAGCACAAGATAATGGCACGCGCTATGATACCGGACTGACAAATTCGTTAATTGGTGCAATACAGCAGACACTAGAAGCTGGCGATCAAGTATTGATATTTTTAAACCGCCGCGGCTATGCGCCAGTGTTATTATGCGAAGCTTGTGGTTGGCAGGCAGATTGTCCACGTTGCGATGCTCATTTGACCGTCCATTATAATAGCCAATCACAGTACAACTCCTATCTGAAATGCCATCATTGTGATTGGCAAGCCTATATTCCGACGACTTGTCCTGATTGTGGCAGTCAAAACCTAGATGCTAAGGGGCTAGGCACCACGAGGCTAAGCGAAAACCTGCACGCGATTTTTGCCAATCCACAAACCAGTAAAGTGCTTTATCCTATTATTCAAATCGATCGTGATACCACTAGACGTAAAGACAGCTGGGAGAACATCTATCAGCGTATTAATGAAGGCAAGCCTGCCATATTAGTCGGTACGCAAATGGTTGCAAAAGGTCATCACTTTCCCGATGTCACGCTCGTTTGCTTACCTAACGCTGACCGCGGCTTTTTGTCTGCAGACTTTCGCTCGCCAGAGCATACTGCGCAATTGATGATCCAAGTAGCAGGGCGTGCAGGACGCGGTGATAAAGCCGGACGTGTCTTGATTCAAACACTGCAACCAGATAATGAGTTACTATTAAAACTGGTCAAAGATGGTTATTTATCTTTTGCTCGCGAATTACTGCAAGAACGAAAAATGATGGGACTGCCCCCTCAAAGCCACGCCGCGCTGATACGTTGTGAAGGTAAAACGCTTGTTGCCACTACGCAAGCGCTTAAAGACGCCATTGCTATTCTGCCAACAGGACACAATCTGGCGGTTTTGGGTCCTATCGATGCGCCTATGAGTAAAAAGAACAGCCGCTATCATGCCCAGCTTTTGCTATTGGCCAAAGATCGGCAGCAACTGCACCATGTCTTAAATCATTGGTGGCAACCTGTCCTTGCCCTGCCAGGTGCTAAGTATCTTAAACTAACGTTAGATATTGACCCTGTTGGCTGGTAGTTTAAAGTGAAAAGTAATTCACAGCCCAGTGATTAGTGGCAGCTCTTTTTTATGTTTACCTCGTCGTTATAGCTTCCAATATTCAACTATGCTAAGTTAGTTTATAACAACCATTTGAGCGTTGTTATGAATCAAAACCGTCCAAAGTCTGAACAAGACAATCCTATTCATCAGAGTGAGTCCGCTGATGTGCATAAACACGTTCATCAAAATGAGGCTTGTCAATACTCCATAGATACCTATCACGATCATGACGAGCACCTTGAGAAAACCATCGCATCGCACGATACCAAAGGCTATCAGCGTACGCTCCTGATAAGCTTTTTGATTATCACAGGCTATATGCTTGTAGAGGCAATCGGTGGTTTGCTCACTGGTAGTTTAGCATTACTATCTGATGCCGGTCACATGCTGAGCGACGCAGTAGCACTTGGCGCCACCCTAATGGCATTTAAAATTGGGGAAAAAGCAGCCACTCATCAAAAAACGTTCGGCTATAGACGCTTTGAGGTTTTAGTTGCTTCTGTGAATGGTGCTACGCTTGTCATTATCGCCCTAATGATATTTTATGAGGCCATTAAACGCTTTAATTCGCCACCTGAAATTGCGACCCAAGGTATGCTTATCGTCGCCACTATTGGTATGCTGATCAATATTTTGGTTGCATGGCTTATGCACCGAGGTAGTCATAGTGGCGATACTCACGGTCATGATCATGGAGCAACTGAAGGCACAGCAACGGTCAAAAAATCAGATAATAAAGAGCCCGTCAATCTCAATATGCAAAGTGCTTATTT
>NZ_DATIRM010000444.1:0-8313 GCF_035469765.1 Psychrobacter sp. | reverse complement strand
ATTATGGCTGATAGCGTAGCCATTCTACCAACTCATCACCATCATCGGATGCTAAAATCGGTACAGTCTTATCTTTTTTCGTTCCTTTAACCACACCGCGCCAGCCGGCTAAGAAATTAATGTCAAGATTACCAAGTACCGTTGCGGCGGCTCCTAGTTCACACAGTGCTTTAACATGCCGCAAGGTATTTAAAGAGTCTTCACCGCGTGCCACCAAATCACCCGCAAACCATAACTTATCTTGCGCCGGATCAAAATCCAATGTTTCAAGGAGCTGCAGGTAGGCAGCATAGCAACCTTGTAAGTCACCGATGACATACTGATGACGAAAACTCATAAACTCTCAATCTTTTTATGTGGATATTGTAGATGCTATTTGGTAATCAATGATATTGGCAGTATGAATAGCACTGATAAATCATCCCTCTACTTTACGCGCTTGATTGCTCAAATTAACAAAATCTTTCACGCTTAGCGTTTCAGGGCGAGCTTGTGGGTCGATAGCACAAGCGGCAAAATCTTCTTCGCTCAATGTCGGTAACAACGTTGATTTTTTAAATATCGCGCGCAGTGTCTTACGGCGATGGTTAAAGGTTTCTCGCACCACAATCGCAAAATACTCTTCATCTTCTGCGACGACTGGCTTAGTGATATGTGGCGTCAGACGAAATACGGCACTGGTCACTTTTGGCGGCGGATTAAAAGCACCGCGCGGTACGGTCAGCAGATAATCCGTATGGCAGTGATATTGCATAATGACAGATAGGCGACCATAGGTTTTGCTGCCGACGTCAGCAGTGATACGCTCAACCACTTCTTTTTGCAGCATAAAGTGCATGTCTTGAATCACATCAGCATAGCTTAGCAAATGAAATAAGATAGGCGTAGAAATATTATACGGCAGATTACCGACCACGCGGAGCTTGCCGCGCTCATCGCTATACAGCTCACGATAGTCGACATGCATGGCATTGTCTTTGATAATGGTAAAGTTTGGATGGCTGTTGGCACCGATACGAATACGTAGGCTATCTGCCAAATCGCGATCCAGCTCGACCACAGTCATCGCATCCACTTCTGCCAATAGCGGCTCAGTCAGTGCGCCCATCCCTGGCCCAATCTCAATCAAATTGTCATCGCGCTCTAAGCGAATGCTCTCAACAATCTCACGGATAACACTACGGTCATGTAAGAAATTTTGACCAAAGCGTTTACGCGGTTGGTGTTTGGCAGCACGCAGGCTGTTAGAAATAGATTGAGCATCAAACGAAATTTTGGACATAAAAAATTCTTAATAGATAAAAAAGAAATGGTCGATAAGGCAATGCCAGCGATATATTGGCTTTATAATGCCAAATTATAGCACAGCTCATAATTGGGCTGTATTTTACAGATATTTTTATAGAAAAATAATCCGCATATAATCAATTTTAAATAGAAAACCGATATTCATATTACGTGCTACTGGTCAGCGATTTGTCTGCCATCTCGTTTGCCATGTTTAATGCTTGATACAAGCTGGTGGCACTGGCATTGCCCCGCCCCGCCAAATCAAGCGCGGTGCCGTGATCAACAGAGGTACGAATATAGGGCAGCCCCAAGGTCAGATTGACGGTATCGCCAAAACCATGCGATTTGAGCACAGGCAAGCCTTGGTCATGATACATAGCAATCACCGCATCGCAATTGGCTAAATGTCTGGGTGTGAATAACGTATCTGCTGGCATTGCCTCTGATATATTGACGCCTGCATCGATAAACGCTTGCAACACTGGATTGATAATTTCAATCTCCTCAACGCCTAAATGACCGCCCTCGCCTGCATGTGGGTTGAGACCGCAGACCAATATACGAGGCTGCATTAAGCCAAATTTCTCGCGCATATCATCAATGACAATTTGTACCGTTTTCCGCACGTTGTCTGCAGTAATAGCGGCAGGCACATCCTTTAATGCTAAATGTGTCGTAACAAGTGCCACTTTCATGGCTTCATTAGCAAGCATCATGACTACTTTTTCACAGCCACTTTGCTGCATAAAAAACTCCGTATGCCCACTAAACATAGTGCCATCTAACAGCTTAATATCAGCATCTATCAATGCAGATTTTTGTAGTGGTCCGGTGACGATAGCGGCAACTGTTTGATTGCTCGCAAGCTGATGGGCAACCTCTAACTGCTTAGCGACCATTGCGGACTTATTAATGTCGATTTGACCGCAAACTACTGATGAGGCACAAGGAATGTCCAGTAAGACAAACGCCCTATCATCAGAAACTTGCGATGACAATTGATTTAGAAAATCATTTACTTCTATATTATTGTTATCAGAGAGCTCGACGGTTTGCCAAATGGGACAATTTTTTAGCGCACCTACAGTCATAAGCTCATCTGCTCGCTGCTGCATAGCTGAGCTATCTGCGGTGACCCAGATTGGACGACCAAAATCTTGCAATTTATCCTCTGCTGCTAGCATCAGTACAATGTCCATACCAATGCCCGCAGGCTCACCTGTCGTAATTAATAGCGGTAATTTTTTTTGTATATCTTGCACATCTTGCATAGCGACGACACCTTTATATTTATAGTAAGCAGTTAATTTTATTATATTTTTTGGTAGAAAAATAAGTGCTGAAACTCATGCTATATGGATGATTTCTTTACTTATTACAACCTCCATCTAGGATAGATAGTTGTTTATAGCGCCCGAAAAAATCACATTATGTGTTAAACTTTCGCTTTTCATTGTAGCATTTGCAAGCAAACACTGAGGTGATGTTTTGGTACTTCTATCATAGCAACGCGTGGCGTTTTATTTGCTGTATCAGCATCCAGATAAACCCTCATATTACATAATTTCTTATCACGACTTTTGAAACTGACTTTATAAGACATTGGGCACTCATGGCAGACAACGAAAAAAACGACGACTTACTCAATCAGACCCCGCCACACAATATCGATATTGAAAAGGCATTGCTAGCCTCTTTGATGAGTATCGAAGAGGCATACGATAAGATTGCAGATATCGTCACCAAAGACGACTTTTATGCTGGGCGACATCAGTATATTTTTGATGGCATCGCACATTTAGCTGCTGTCAACGAGCCTTATGATACGGTTATGGTACATGATTGGTTAGAAGCGCAAAAGCTGCTAAAAAGTGCGGGTGGCGATAGTTATTTGGCGGATATTTTGAGCCAAAGCCCGGCAACTTTGTTTAATCTTACTGCTTACGCTCAGCGCGTACGCGAACTCTCGACCTTACGTCAGCTGATTACCACTGGTAATGACATGTTGACCCTTGCTTATAATCCTAAAGACCAAACTGTCAGTGACATTTTGGATACTGTCGAGGGTAAGATATTTAGTATTAATGAACAACACAATAAACGCGCAGAGCAGCGTGGTCCTGTCGGTATCACCGCCGTACTGACCAATGTCATCGATAAAATTCAAGAACTAAAATCGAACCCTGATGGCATGATTGGTCTGCAAACGCCATTCGTTGAGCTAAATAATAAAACCCAAGGCTTACAAGCAGGCGATTTAGTCATTGTCGCTGCACGTCCTTCTATGGGTAAAACGACCTTTGCCATGAACTTGGCAGAAGGCATTTTATTCAACGAAGATTTGCCCGTTGTGGTGTTCTCAATGGAAATGCCAGCAGAGTCCATCGTCATGCGTTTGCTGTCATCATGGGGTGCCATTAATCAGACACACCTGCGCTCTGGGCAAATGAACGAAGACGAATGGGCAAAAATGATGAACGCCATTCAGCATTTGCAATCCAAGCATCTTTATATTGATGATAGCACGGCTTTGCCGCCTTCAGAGATGCGCTCACGCTGCCGCCGTATCGCCAAAAGCCATGATGGTAAGCTTGGCGCTATCATCGTCGATTATCTACAATTAATGAAAGTACCCGGTCTAGATGGCAACCGTGTTGGAGAAATCTCTGAGATTTCTCGTAGTTTGAAAGCACTGGCACGCGAGCTTGAATGCCCAGTCATTGCACTATCTCAGCTTAACCGCAGTCTGGAGAATCGTCCCAATAAACGCCCTATCATGTCGGATTTACGTGAATCTGGAGCAATTGAGCAGGATGCCGATTTGATTATGTTTATTTATCGGGATGAGGTTTATAATGAAAACTCAGACCACAAAGGCGTGGCTGAAATCATCATTGGTAAACAGCGTAACGGTCCTATCGGCACCATACGTTTGGGCTTTGAGGGGCAATTTACCCGCTTTATCAATTTGACGCCAGAATACTATCAAAACAGCAGTTTTGAAAATGATGAATAGTCCCTACTTTAAATAAACGCTCAAACCTCATTAATTAAAATCTATAAAATATGACTTATAACGATAGCCAGTGATTTATCAGCCAATGATAACTCACTGGCTTTATCACTTTACTCATTCATAACTTTGCTAAAAAAGAAGCTTATTATGCGCACAATCACTATCAAACCTGCCGCTATTACTCACAATCTTAATCAAGTCAAAAAACTTGCCCCAACCTCTAAAGTCCTTGCCATGGTAAAAGCCAATGCCTATGGACATGGCGTCGCCGCTGTCCTACCCGCGTTACAGCAAGCCGATGGTATCGGCGTCGCTACTTTAAGAGAAGCGCTAGAGGCAAGGCAATGCGGCTGGGATAAAACCATTGGTCTTATCGAAGGGGCGTTTACTGTTGATGAGTGGTTACAAGCGATTGAGCATGATATCAGTTGCGTGATTCATCATGCGCCGCAACTAGACTGGGCGTTAGAGCATATACCACCTACTAATAGCGCCACTCGAGTGGTTTGGATAAAGTACAACACGGGTATGAATCGTTTAGGTTTTAATGAGCAAACGCTGATTTCAGCCGCAAAATCTCTGCATGATGCTGGCTATCAGCTTATTTTGACTACCCATTTTGCCAATGCCGATAATCAAAATCACCCACTAAACGCCATGCAAATTCAGCGCTTTCATGACATGCTAAATACTTTACGAGAAACGATCAGTACTGATATTAAAGGGTCATTGTGCAACTCTGCTGGTATCGTTAATTTTCCAAAATATCATCATGATTGGGTACGTCCAGGCATTATGCTATATGGTAGTGCACCTGTTATTGACCAAAGTGCGTATGAGCTAAATTTGCAGCCAGCCATGGAATTTAGTGCACAAATTATTGCCCTACAAACCGTCAATGCTGGTGATGCCATCGGTTATGGTAGTCGTTGGACAGCCCAGCAAGATACTAGAACAGCTCTCGTTAGTATTGGTTATGGTGACGGCTATCCCCGTGTGGTCAACGAAGATGCTTATGTTTCAGTCATTGACGCCATAAATCAGCAACGCTACGCATGTGCAGTGATTGGGCGCGTCGCCATGGATATGATTGTCATCGATGTGAGCGCTGTACCAGAGAGCAGCGCTTTAAATAGCAAGGTCATACTATGGGGTGATACACCGCACGTTGATGAAGTTGCCATGCATGCTGATACGATTGGCTATGAGTTACTATGTCGTCTAAGCGTACGCCCAAATCGCATACAAATGTAATCATCAGATCAGATAATGTCTCATCGAATGTAGGTTTGCATGACTGATAAATCATGGCAAATTGGACATTTACATTGAGAGTAATTGCGCTATACTAAAAGTTTGTTGTCATTCCAGTATAAGCCTTTACGCGATATAATTATCGGCTGACAACCCATCATTTTCATTGACTTTGTTTGACTGCTAGGATTGCTATGAGTTTGCGCCATTTTTTGACCTTATCTGATTTAACCAAACAAGAACTAGAAAATCTCATCAAACGCGCCAGCGAATTGCGTCATATGCAACACGCAGGCGAGATATATCAGCCCTTTGTTGGTCGTACGCTTGGTATGATATTTGAGAAGTCATCCACCCGCACACGTATCTCGTTCGAGACCGGCATGGGACAGTTTGGTGGTAACGCTATCTTTCTATCGCCAAATGATACCCAGCTTGGGCGTGGTGAGCCATTAGAAGATTCTGCTCGTGTCATATCAAGCATGGTCGATATCATTATGATTCGCACCTTTGGTCATGAAAAAGTCGAAACCTTTGCAAAATATTCAAGCGTACCGATTATCAACGCCCTAACCGACGAATATCATCCCTGTCAGCTGCTGGCTGATATGCAGACATATTATGAGCATCGAGGTAGTATCGAAAATAAAATCGTCACTTGGGTCGGTGATGGCAACAATATGTGCGCATCCTACATGCAAGCAGCCAATCAGTTTGGCTTTGAACTACGAGTAGCCGCGCCTTATGGCTTCGAGCCTGACCCTGAGCTGATGAAACGCTTTTCGCATTGCGTTAGCATCGTTGAAAACGTACAAGAAGCGGCAAAAGACTCTCACTTAATTGTCACCGATGTATGGGCAAGCATGGGACAAGAGTCTGAACAAAACACGCGCGCACGTCGCTTTGCCTCTTATCAAGTGACACCATCACTGCTCGATAAAGCCGATCCTGAAGTGGTCTTTATGCACTGCCTACCTGCACATCGCGGCGAAGAAATCTCTCATGATATGTTAGATGACCCGCGCTCTGTCGTATGGGATGAGGCTGAAAACCGCTTACATGCGCAAAAAGCCTTGATGGAATTTTTGTTAAAAGACAAAATAAAAGTATAGGTACACATTTTCAAAAGCTATTTATACCGTCATAAACATCAAAAAGGCAGAGCACATAAATTGTGCTCTGCCTTTTTTAATATGTGATAACCAAGTTAGTGTGTAATAGACAAGCGCTTATTGATTCTCGAGTCAGTACTTCAACCCCATTACTGCTGGCTTTTAACAACACATCGGCTTGATTGGCAGCAAAGATACCATTACAGACCACACCGACGATATTGTTGAGCTGCTTCTCAAGTTCTATTGGATTGCTGACATCCAAATCATAAGTATCCAAAATAACATTGCCATAATCGGTGACAAAGTCTTCACGATAAACTGGCTCACCGCCCATTTTGGCTAATTGCCTAGCAACATATGAACGAGCTTGTGGCAACACCTCTATCGGCACTGGGAATTCGCGTCCTAGTATCTCAACACTTTTACTAGCGTCAACCATACAAACAAATTTGTTCGATGCCGCAGCAACGATTTTTTCACGCGTGAGCGCACCGCCGCCACCTTTAATCAGCTGCAAATGCGCGTTTACTTCATCAGCACCATCAATATATACATCAAGCTGACCGGCAAAATTCAAATCAACAATCTCGATACCAAGTGCACGCAACCTATCTTCTGTCACCTGCGAGCTTGCAACTGCGCCAGCCAGCTTTACTGTTGGTAATAGCTCAATCAAACAGTTCACCGTACTGCCCGTTCCCACGCCAAGTATCATATCATCTTCGATATAGCGTAGGGCGGCGCGGGCGGCGGCTTGCTTTTGTGCTTGCTGATCACTCATCATAAGTCCTTGGCAAAATAAACGTATCATTATAAAAGAGGTAAAATGCGCTGCTATTATAACCGATGACTTTGATGGATGTCAGCGTAATAGCGCCTCTAATAATAAGATATGACGTTAATCTTTAAGACTAAGACAGATATGGCAACCAAAATACTAATGCTAACAAAGTGACTAATAACACTGGCGGCGTAATAATCAGACCAATCTTCATATACTGCCCCCAGCTGATTTTATAATCTTTTTCTGCCAATACATGCAGCCATAGTAAAGTCGCAAGACTGCCCATAGGCGTAAATTTGGGTCCCAAATCATTGCCAATAACATTGGCATAAATCATCAGTTCGCGGGTGGTGGCTGGTACTTGGGCGCTATCAATCGCCAGCGCGCCTATCAAGGTAGAGGGCATGTTATTCATAATGGATGCTACGATGGCGGAGAGAAACCCAGTACCCAAGGTTGCGATTAGGGCGCCTTGTTGTCCTAACCAATTCAAGATTTGAGCACCGTAGGCAGTCAATCCTGCATTGCCCAAACCGTAAACACCCAAGTACATACCTATAGAAAATAACACAATCTGCCAAGGTGCTTTACGCACAATATCAGGCACAGACATCACGGCCCCGCGACCGCCTTGCCAAAATCGCCCTGCAATTGCCATGAGCAGTACTGCAGCCGCTCCAGTAACGAAGGAGATAGGAATACCGAGCGACTCTGTCGCAAAATAAGCGACAAGCAGCAAAGCCAATAGCGGAAAAGCCGCTTTAAAGACAAGTGGGTCTTCAATCGCGGATTCTGGTGCGCTCAAATCAGCAATGGAATAGTGTTTTGGAATGTGCCGCGCATATACCACCCAT
>NZ_DATIRM010000443.1:0-16006 GCF_035469765.1 Psychrobacter sp. | reverse complement strand
ATAAAAAAAGACTGACTTAATAGCAAGCTAGTCTTTTTTTAACTTTCATTATGATGTATTTTCTAACTTTCGATACGCTGCAAAAATGCTTGTGTACGTGGATGCGTCGACAGCTCAAACATCTGCTTAGCACTGCCCTCTTCAACAATTTTACCATCTTCAATCAAAACCACATGATCAGCGACATCGCGAGCAAAATTTATCTCATGAGTAACAACGACCATCGTCCAACCTTCTGATGCCAACTGCTTCATGGTTTCAAGCACATCTTGTACCAGCTCAGGATCAAGTGCCGAGGTTGGCTCATCGAATAGTAGTAACGAAGGCTCAATCGCCAATGCACGAGCAATACCAATGCGCTGCTGTTGACCGCCTGATAGCTGAAAAGGATATAAATCTGCCTTATCAGACAAACCTACTTTCTCAAGTAATGCTAGTGCCTGCTCGCGTGCTTGTGCTTTACTTTGCCCTTGTACCACTGTAGGGCCAAGCATTAAGTTCTCAATGGCTGTTTTATGTGGAAACAAGTTATAAGACTGAAACACCATGCCTGACTTACGTTGCAGCGCCAATAATAGTTTTTTCTTAGGCTTAGTGGCAAAGTCGACTGTCAAGCTGCCATCATCAAAAGCAATGACACCTTGATCAGGAATCTCAAGCGCATTCAAACAACGCAAAAACGTCGTCTTACCAGAACCTGATGGTCCTAATATGACCACCACTTTGCCCTTTTCGATGGTCAAGTCGATACCTTTGAGCACTTGATTGCTGCCAAAGGCTTTATGAATATTGGTGACTTGAATCATAAGACGTCCACTTACAAATTAAAAATACGGGTTAGAAAATTGATTAAAAAACCTACCATGTACTAGCGATATTATTTGGCAACATAACGATCAAGATGCGTTTCAAGCCTACCTTGGATAAAGGTCAAAAACAGACAAATACCCCAATAGATAACGGCCGCTTCGATATAGACCAACATAAACTCATAATTACGCGCAGTAATAATCTGCGCTTGTTTAAACAGCTCAGTTACCAATACCAGCGATGCCAGCGAAGTATCTTTTACCAGACTGATAAAGGTGTTAGATAGCGGCGGTACGGACACGCGTAGTGCTTGCGGCAAAATAACATGGCGAAAGGTCTGCAAATACGTCAAGCCGACAGTCGAACCGGCTTCCCACTGTCCTTTTGGAATAGACAAAATGGAAGCCCGTACCGTCTCTGATGCATAAGCACCAATATTTAGCGAAAAAGCGATAATCGCTGACGGAAAAGGGTCAAGCTTAATCCCAACGCTCGGTAACCCATAGAAGATAATAAACAGCTGCACCAGCATCGGCGTGCCGCGAATGGCAGACACATAGATGCGAGCAAGTCTGTAAACAATCTCATGAATCCAGCCAGCACGCGGCACAATACGAATCAGCGCCACGGTCAGCGCGATTGCCATACCGATTGCAAACGATATCAATGCCAGCGGTATCGAATAATAGATACCGCCTTTAAGCATCGGCCAAAAGGACGAGATAACAATCTGCGCCCGATCAGGACTCATAAATGGCAATAATGCCAATAAATCTGCTAACATTGACGTTATAGAAGCTAGCATTATTTTTGTTGACTTATATCAGCACCAAAGAATTCTTGGCTCAGTTTGGTGAGCGTGCCATCAGCTGCCAATGCTGCCATGGCTTCGTTTAATTTTGCCAATACCGCATCATCACCTTTTAGCAATACCAATCCTGAACCAGTCTGCTCACTGACAGGGGCAGTCAGTTTAATCTCAAGCTCCGCATCTGGGAATTTTTTTAGATAATCTAAAATGGCAAGATTGTCATTCATCGTAAAGTCAGCACGGTCTTGTTTGACCAGTTGGATAGCTTGAGCCATGCCATCGACAGGAACGATTTCAGCTTGATAACGCTCTGCAAGTTCACCATAGTTGCTGGTCAATGACTGAGCACTACGCAGACCTTTTAACGCTTCCCATGAGCTATAACGGTTATCATCTTTTGGCGCTAAAACTACCGCGCCTGACCAGCTATAGGCTTGCGCTTTGTCATATTTTTCTAAACGCTCAGGCGTGGTCAAGCTAACTTGGTTGGCAACCATATCGAAACGTTTGGCATCCAAACCTGCAAGCATTGCATCCCACTGGGTTTCTTGAAACTCAACTTTAACGCCAAGTTTGTCAGCAACCGCACGGGTGACTTCGACATCATAACCGGTCAACTTACCGCTCTCATCATGATAAGTGAATGGCGGATAAGTGCCTTCGGTACCGACGTTGATAGTGCCGCCGTTATTGATACGCTGTAGCAAATCAGAACCGCCACTGGCAGCGGTATCGGTTGCCTTAGTTTCAGCATCATTGGTAGGTGATTGACCACAGGCGGCAAGCAATACGGTGCTGGCGGCAAGGGCTAAAAGCGTGCGACGTTTCATAAGACGTCCTTATCAGAGTGAGTAAATAAGAGTGAATGAATCAAATAAAGCAAAAATATGTCCTGCCAATAATATCCTACTGAAAAATAAGCAGATATTATAATAAATATCTGCTTGGTATTATTTGACTATGACTGCTCAATTTGAGGATAGGCAGCATATTTTTCAATGCGGTTTTTATTTTATTCTTAAAAACTTGAGGCATTTTATGACAAATACTTATTTTAAATTTGCCAATTAAATACCTACTTATTTGTATATTAACGCAATTAAGAAAGAATAAACGTACAAAAATAGTGAATATACGTAAGGTTGTTATAGCTCACCTGAAAACTGGTAACGCTCACCTGCGTGCCACATTTTAACCAAGGTCAATACTTGACCCGCTGAGTAGGTTTGGCGACGAAGCACCAATGTCGGCGACTGCGGAGCAATTTGTAGTAGCGCTGCAATCTCATCAGGCGCTGCTAAGGCGCGTATAGTATAGCTGCCGCGCTCTAGCGGGCTTTTAGCAATCAGATAATCGCTAGTATTCACCACACTAAAATCCTGCTCGATAAACTTGGGAACCTTTAGGGCATCCACCCAACGTTCTTCAAATTGTATCGGCAGACCATCAGCAAAATGGATAATTTTGACCTCGTATAAAACAGCGGCTTCGCTATCAATATTCTCGATGCTTCTAATGTCAGTAGCATCTTTCAATTCAGAAGTTTCAACCACCTTCTCGAGATCAAATTTACGCCGTAGCTCATCATTGAGCATAGCAGCAGTAATGCAACGCTTACTGACAACTCGCGCTTGATAATCACGATTGGCAGACTTTAAATCTTGAGCGATATTACGCACTTCTACAAACGTATGATTAAACTGCTGCTGCGCAACAAACGTCCCCGACCCTTGCCGGCGCTCCAATACTCGCTCTTCACTCAATTCCTTTAAAGCACGGTTGACCGTCATACGAGAGACACCAAACTCTTCTGCCAACGCCATTTCGGTAGAAATCGCATTACCCGCCTGCCATTTACCCGAATGAATATTATCCAATATCGCATTTTTAATGCGCTGATATGCCGGAATCGCCTTTATCGTATCCATTTTTAACCGTTAGTTTTACCAATAATAATAGCGTTATAGTACCACGAGATAATCATACAGACCTCAGCAAAACCGTATGGCAGCTGTCTGTTTATCCAATAGCTCACAAAAATAATGCGGCAATCAAGAAAAAAAACTTGCATGAAAAAATGATTCCTGATAATTTGTATATACAACTTTACGGTAGTATAAATCAATTTAGCAGATTGAGCGTACAAGACTCACTTTGATTGCCATATTGCCTCAACAGATATCATAAGGATAGAATCATGACTACTGATAATGGATTGAACAAGACCCCTGAATATACTCGCCGTGACGAGAGTCGCAATATCGCCGCACCGACTGGCAGCACGCTACATTGTAAAAGCTGGCTGACCGAAGCCCCTTATCGTATGCTACAAAACAATCTACATCCTGATGTGGCGGAAAACCCAAAAAGCTTGGTCGTTTATGGTGGTATTGGACGTGCAGCCCGTAATTGGGAAAGCTATGATCAAATCTTAGCGTCATTGAAAGAATTAGAAGACGATGAGACATTGTTAGTTCAATCAGGTAAGCCAGTTGGCGTCTTTCAAACGCATGAAAATGCGCCACGCGTATTGATTGCCAATTCTAATCTTGTCCCGCGCTGGGCAACGTGGGAGCATTTCAACGAGCTAGATCGTAAAGACTTATTTATGTACGGTCAGATGACGGCGGGTAGTTGGATTTATATCGGGACCCAAGGTATCGTTCAGGGTACTTATGAGACTTTTGTTGAAGCTGGTCGTCAGCATTACGACGGCAGCTGGGCAGGACGTTGGATTTTGACTGCTGGTCTTGGTGGTATGGGGGGCGCACAGCCACTAGCGGCGACCTTTGCTGGCGCGACGTCTTTAAACATAGAATGTCAGCAATCTAGTATTGATTTCCGTCTACGTACGGGCTACGTCGATAAGCAAGCCGATGATTTAGATCATGCTTATGAGCTCATCAAGCAGCACACTGCCGCAGGTGAAGCGGTTTCTATCGCCTTACTTGGCAATGCAGCAGATATCTTGCCTGAAATGGTTAAGCGTGCCAATGCAGGTGAAATCAAACCTGATTTGGTCACTGACCAAACCTCAGCTCATGATTTGATTAACGGCTATCTACCAAGTGGCTGGACGGTTGAAGAATGGAAAGTCGCTCAAGAAAATCCAGAGCAACACGCTGATCTCACCAAAGCTGCTGCGCAGTCTTGTGCGTTACACGTAAAGGCGATGCTAGCTTTACAAGAGATGGATATTCCAACGACTGATTATGGTAATAACATTCGTCAGGTGGCGTTTGATGAAGGAGTTAAAGACGCTTTTAATTTCCCAGGTTTTGTCCCTGCGTATATTCGTCCGCTGTTTTGCCAAGGTAAAGGACCATTCCGCTGGGTCGCATTATCAGGTGATCCAGAAGATATCTATAAAACCGATCAAAAAATTAAAGAGCTGTTCCCAGAAAACCAGCACATTCATCGCTGGCTTGATATGGCAAAAGAGCGCATTCAGTTCCAGGGTCTGCCAGCGCGTATCTGCTGGCTAGGTCTTGGTGAGCGTGATAAAGCAGGTTTGGCATTTAATGAGATGGTCAAGAACGGCGAGCTTAAAGGTCCTATCGTCATCGGTCGTGACCATTTGGATACCGGTTCTGTTGCCAGTCCAAACCGCGAAACAGAAAGCATGAAAGATGGCTCAGATGCGGTATCGGATTGGGCACTATTAAACGGTATGCTGAATGTCGCAGGGGGCGCCACTTGGGTGTCACTACATCATGGCGGCGGTGTTGGAATGGGCTATTCGCAGCACTCTGGCATGGTCATCGTCGCTGACGGTACTGATGCCGCAGCCAAGCGCTTGGCGCGAGTATTGGTTAATGATTGCGGTTCAGGTGTTATGCGTCATGCAGATGCTGGCTATGAGCTGGCTATCAAAACAGCCAAAGACTATGGCTTAAATCTACCGATGATTAAATAGCTAGAACCACCTTGACGTTATAAAAATAAATAACTACATAACTAGGATTATCCCCATGAATAATATTAAAAAATCAACCCTACACCCTCGCCAGCTTAGCTTTGAGATGCTACGTGATATCTATGAGCAGCCTGTCATATTTACACTGCCTGAGAGTGCTTATGAGGCGATAGATGCCTCACACGAAGACGTGCGTACGATCATTGCCCGTGACAAAAGCGCTTATGGCATAAATACTGGTTTTGGTCTATTGGCAAAGACGCGTATCAGTGATGACCAGCTTGAGCTACTTCAGCGCAACCTTATTGTGTCTCACTCGGTAGGCACTGGTGAGGCGCTGCCAGATAGCGTAGTGCGACTGATTATGGTGATGAAAGTTGCTAGCTTAGCACAAGGCTTTTCTGGCGTACGCCGCGCTGTGGTCGACAGCTTACTGGGCTTAATCAACAACCAAATTACCCCAAATATCCCTGCCAAAGGCTCAGTTGGTGCGTCTGGTGATCTAGCGCCTTTATCACATATGACACTGGCGATGATGGGTGAAGGCCATGTGTATGTTGATGGTAAAAAAGTACTGGCCGCTGATGCTTTAGCACAGCATGGTCTTGAGCCAATCACCCTTGCGGCAAAAGAAGGTCTTGCCCTGATTAACGGCACCCAAGTGTCTACAGCGCTGGCAATACGAGGTTATTTCTTAGCACGTGATTTGCTTGAGACAGCAACCATCGTCGGCTCGCTGTCTATCGATGCAGCCAAAGGCTCAGATGCGCCATTTGATGCGCGTATTCACGAAGTACGTGGTCATCATGGTCAAATCGAAATCGCTAAAGCACATCGTCAGTTAATCAAGGGCAGTGCTATTCGCGCCTCACATGATGGCGAGCAAGACGATAGAGTACAAGATCCTTACTGCCTGCGTTGCCAGCCTCAAGTCATGGGCGCTTGCCTTGATATCATCAATCAAGCAGGAAAAACGCTGTTAATTGAATCAAATGCCGTCACTGATAATCCACTTATCTTTAACAATGAAGACGGTCCAGTTGCTATCTCAGGCGGTAACTTCCATGCTGAGCCAGTAGCTTTTGCTGCTGATATTTTAGCCTTGGCAATTGCTGAGATTGGCTCTATGTCTGAGCGCCGTATCGCTTTGCTAATCGATGCTACTTTATCAGGTGGTTTGCCGCCATTCTTAGTTGATAATGCTGGGGTAAACTCAGGCTTTATGATTGCCCATGTGACCGCAGCAGCGCTTGCTTCAGAAAACAAATCTATTGCCCATCCTGGTAGTGTTGACAGCATTCCAACTTCTGCCAATCAAGAAGATCATGTGTCGATGGCAACGTACTGCGCCCGTCGCTTATATGAGATGGCGCAAAATACCGCCACCATTATCGGTATTGAGCTATTAGCTGCTGGTCAAGGTATCGACTTCCATCGCGGATTAGAGACCTCAGAACCTTTGACTATGGCACATCAGAAACTACGCGAGCAAGTGACTTTTTATGATAAAGACCGTTACCTAGCCCCTGACATTGAAGCAGCCAAACAGCTGGTATTAGCTGGCACGCTTGCTGAGCATTGGCAGTCATTACGTAGCAATTGGTATGATTCTAAATAAAGGCTGAAGGCTGATTGATAAAAGCGAATAAAACAAGGAAGCTGGCGATGACATCTCTGACAAATGAAGCAGCAAGCACGATTACCCATACAGAAGCCGTGAGCCATACGGTAGCTGATATGAGTCGCTGGACAGGACGTGCGGAGCCTTTTGAGACAGTACGCGCCCGCTACTGGTACCAGCTAGTTCAGCCTTATGCTTTTGATAGCATAAGCCAGCACATTGGGCTAGTCGGTTTCGCTTGTGACCAAGGTGTCAGGCGCAATCAAGGACGCGTGGGTGCAAGAGCAGCACCGCCATTGATTCGTCAGGCGTTTGCCGCACTACCAGTCATCGCTGAGCTACAGCAGCGCTTTGGTAATCAACTGCCAACCTTACTGGGTGATGCGGGTGATATTCATTGCCATGATAATGATGATTTTGCCGTAAACATGCTAGAACAAGCACAAGTCAATTATGCCGATAAAGTAAGCCAGATTATCAAGCAAGGCGGCTTACCCATCGGTCTTGGTGGCGGTCATGCCATCGCTTATGGCAGTTTTTTAGGATTGTGGCAAGCTCTACAGCAGACAGACACTACCAATGATACAGACGCGCCGCCGCGTATTGGCATTATCAATTTTGATGCTCATCTTGATATTCGTCAGTCTGATGTAGCAACGTCTGGTACGCCATTTCGACAGATTGCCGAGCACCTTGATGAGCAAGGTCAGCCATTTAACTATTGCTGTATCGGTGTTAGTCGATTTTCTAACACCGCTGCGCTCTTTGATCGTGCTGAGCAGTTGGGCGTACATATCATCAGTGATGAAGATTGTACCAATAAGAAATGGAAAAAAATTGCTACTCAAATAGCAAGTTTCATCGATAACGTTGATATTATTTATCTGACGATTGATATGGATTGCTTGCCATCAAGCGTTGTACCCGGCGTCAGTGCGCCAGCCGCTTACGGTATTGAGCTCAGTTTCGTTGAGCGTGCGGTCAAGCTTATTTTGTCTTCTGGCAAAGTAAAAGTAGCTGACATTGCTGAGATTAACCCCACTTTTGATATTGATGCACGTAGCTGCAAAGTCGCGGCACGACTGTTAGCGACTATGACTGAGCAGCATTTACTGAATTTATAGATAAAGGCTTGTAAATTAAAATTTACAGATGAATTTTATATATTCACCTGATTATCAGTATTAAGCAGGAGCTTATTATGAACAACTCTAGCAAACAGATACTTGACGACTCTAGCAATATTACAGATGCTATAGATGCCCTGACAGCGTTTGACCACATCATTGTTAATGCCAATCTCGCCACCTTTTCAGCGCAATATGGGTTTGATATTTATAGCGCCAATCAAAAGGAAAGCACACCTTATGGTCAATTAGAAAATGCCGCTATCGGTATCAAAGATGGCAAAATTGCATGGATTGGGACGCATACGCAAGTAGTGCCCTATCTTACGCATTATCGAAGTCAGCAAATCACAGACGCTCATGGTCATTGGATAACGCCTGGATTGATAGATTGTCATACTCATATCGTTTATGGCGGCAACCGCAGCAATGAGTTTGAAGCAAGACTGCATGGTGCCAATTATCAAGATATCGCTGCTCAAGGTGGCGGTATTGTCTCAACGGTTCGTTCCACTCGCAAGGCCAGTAGCGATGAGTTATTTGCACAAAGTGAAAAGCGCCTGCTTGCCCTTATTAAAGAAGGCGTAACTAGTATCGAGATTAAGTCTGGCTACGGCTTGGATTTAGATACTGAACGTAAGATGCTGATGGTAGCGCGCCAGCTTGGTAAAAAACATAATATCCATGTGAGCACCACTTATTTAGCTGCTCATGCCCTGCCACTCGAATACAAAGAGCGTGCCGATGAGTATATCGAGCAAGTCTGCGAGTGGCTGCCAATTTTACATAGCGAGGGCTTAGTCGATGCGGTCGATGGTTTTTGTGAAAACATCGCCTTTAGTACTGAACAAATCAGGCGAGTTTTTGAGGTCGCATGCTCGTTAGATTTGCCGGTAAAACTGCACTCTGAGCAACTTTCTGATATAGGCGGCATTGCGTTAGTTGCCGAATATAAAGGATTGTCAAGCGATCATCTTGAGCATTTATCAGAAGACGATATCAAAAAGATGGCCGCAAGTAACACCGTTGCCGTGATGTTGCCGGGCGCGTTTTATACCTTACGTGATACTAAACTGCCACCGATTGAAGAGTTGCGCAAACACCAAGTACCGATTGCCGTTTCAACAGATTGCAACCCTGGTACTTCACCGCTGACGTCCCTGTTACTAGCGATGAATATGGGCTGCACGCTGTTTTATTTAACCCCTGAAGAAGTATTGGCAGGGGCGACCGTTCATGCTGCACAAGCATTAGGTCTAGCCAAAAAAGGCAAAATAGAAGTTGGCTGTGATGCAGACTTGGCACTTTGGGATATCACTCGCCCTGCTGATTTAGCCTATCAAATGGGGTTAAATCCTATTAAAGGTATTATGGTTAAAGGTGAATGGCGCTAAACCTTATAGCCTTACCATTCTCTTTTGAATCGTAAAAAGCCCCAATCAATGAATAATTGGGGCTTTTTTATCTATGAAATGAACTTATCACATTAATAGGTCATGTTTTAGTACGACTATGAGCCAGCCGCTAACGGCTAAATCACCCTTAGTTCAAGATACCATAAGCAACCAACGCATCAGCAACACGTTTAAAGCCGACGATATTGGCGCCAGTCATATAATCGATATAACCTTTATCAGTTTGATGGTATTTTTCTGAGGCTTCAGCCGCGCCATCATGAATATTTTTCATAATATCTTTTAAACGCGCATCGATCTCCTCAAAGCTCTTGTACTGACGTACTGAATTCTGTGACATCTCAAGACCAGATACGGCAACGCCGCCCGCATTCGCCGCTTTACCTGGAGCATAGTGCACACGGTGCAAGCGGATATGATCAATTGCTTCTGCAGTCAATGGCATATTAGCGCCTTCAACCACGTACTTGATACCATTTTCAACCATCAGCTTGGCGTCGTCTTCAGTCACTTCGTTTTGCGTGGCTGATGGGATGGCGATATCGCCTTTAATATGCCAAGGCTTTTGACCAGCAAACCATTCACCACCATAGACAGCAACGTAATCTGCTAAAGGTTGGCTTTTTGCTTTCTGCGCTTTTAGCCAGTTTATTTTTTCTTGATTTAGACCCGCCTCATCATACAAGGTACCTTGTGAATCAGATACGGTAACAACAACACCGCCCAGCATATGAGCTTTTTCAGCAGCATGTAGAGAGACGTTACCCGCGCCTGAAACCAGTACTCGCTTACCATCGATGTGCTCGTTTTGAGCCGTTAGCATATTTTCTAAGAAGTAAACTGCGCCATAGCCCGTCGCTTCTGTACGCATCAAACTACCACCGAACCCAACGCCTTTGCCAGTCAATACACCGCCGTATTCGCGGGTTAGGTTTTTATACATGGCAAACATATAGCTGATTTCGCGTCCGCTAACGCCGATATCACCAGCCGGTACGTCTGTATCTTTATTGATATATGGATGCAGCTCACGCATAAAGGCGTAGCAAAAACGACGGATTTCGTTGTCTGATTTGCCCTTTGGATCAAAATCAGAACCACCTTTAGCGCCGCCCATCGGCAAACCGGTCAAGGCATTTTTAAAGATTTGCTCAAAACCTAAGAATTTTAACACCGATTGATTGACGGTTGGGTGAAATCTAATGCCACCCTTATAAGGTCCTAAAGCGTTGCTAAATTGGACACGCCAGCCGCGATTTACCTGTACTTCACCTTTATCGTCTTCCCAGTTGATACGGAAACCCATCACACGGTCAGGCTCAACCAAGCGTTCAAAGACTTTGAAAGTATCATATTCAGGATGAGAGTCATATAGTGGCGCAATCGTGATTGCAACTTCTTTTACTGCCTGAATAAATTCAGGTTGATGGGCATAACGTGCTTCGATTTTTTCGATTGCCTGACTGATACTCATATAAGTTCCTTAAGGTAGAAATTGAAATCATGCTGATCTACAGCGGCGCTTTATCGTATACCCGCAAACGATAGGATGGTAAACGCAGATGTAGGATTGACGTCGCTGCTATACGCTGTTTGGTATAGAAACTGATGGGATTAGAATCCAATTGCTTGTGTCTTTACATCATACATAAAGCAGCACAAACCATTTTTTCTCATAACTGTATAGCATTTTTTTGCAGTATAGGTCTAGTAAATATCAACATCATCAAAATTTATGGACAGTTTTTTATCATTATCATATCTCAGATATAGCATAGAAAAAACTTAATAATCGAAAATATCGCGTATTGATTCAACAAATTTTAGACGACTTATAAATAAAACCTCCCATTCGCTTTGGCGACTTTCTGTATTTATTCGCATTTTATCTATATCAAACATAAAATTTTAAATAATAAAAGCATAATATAAGCAAACTTTTATCTATTAATTATTAATTTCATCATAATTAAGCCAAAAAACAGCCCTTATCTTGCCTTTTTCTATATCCTTATTTTTTTTAAGGCTTTATAATGTTGCGCTTTAGTTACAGAATATCTTATACATTCCAATCGTTATTTATGTATTAATAACCCGTCACAGAGAAATCGATATGCGCACAGATTCATTCCAGCAAATCTTGGAAGACTTAAACAGCTCATCAGCCGATGTTGAAGCATCTGCCCTCATCTCTAACGATGGTCTTATGATTGCATCTGCATTGCCAACAGGCGTCGACGAAGATCGCGTTGGTGCTATGTCAGCAGCGTTATTGTCACTGGGTGATCGTGCCGGACGCGAATTGGCTCGTGGTAGTATCGACCGCATCATGATTCAAGGTGAAAAAGGCTACGTGATTATGACTTCATCGGGTGATGAAGCAGTACTGACGATTATGGCAAAACCAAATGCCAAACTTGGCTTAATATTCTTAGATATCAAACGTGCTTCTGAAGCATTAGCAAAACTTATCTAATAAGTGCTGATGCAAGACTATTGATGCTAACACCTATCTCATTAACGCTACAAATTGCTTGATAAATAACACTTTAAATGAAAATAGGCACACTGTCCTATAAAAATTATTTAAGGTATTGCACACCGCTTATATGCAATGCGTGATTAGCACTATAAAAGACTAAAAACAGCTCATCACGATTAAGCGTTTATGAATGAATGGATTAGCAGATAGAGACACCTTATTTAAGAATAAACTTAAGTTAAACCCGTGTTTTAAGCATGATAAATACAACAACTTATAAAGGTGATTACGATGGGCGCTACACTCCCTGATGCTATTAAGCCTGAGCAAGCAGCTGAGCAGATTACACTGACCTATCATGACGGCGCGTCGCGTACGGTCTATGATACTGGTATTGAACGCCCTTATCCTGATGGTAAGCTAATTGTTTCACGTACCGATCTGGACGGTATCATTACTCACGTCAACGATGCCTTCGTCGAAATCAGTGGCTATCATGTGGATGAGCTGATTGGCCAGCAGCACTATATTTTGCGCCATCCTGATATGCCAAAAGCGGCCTATAAAGACTTATGGTCAACGGCTGAATCTGTCGGAAAGTGGAACGGCTATGTCAAAAACTTATGTAAAGATGGCAGCCACTATTGGGTTTATGCAACCGTAGTGCCAAACGTGCGCCGCGGCGAAACGGTCGGTTATACTTCGGTACGCCGTAAGCCTTCACGCAGCAAGATTGATGCAGCAATCGCTCAGTATGCCCAAATGAAACAAAATGAGGAAGGCTAAATCATGACGACACACAATATGTTAATCGCCCCTGATTTTTCGCCTGATCGTTTTGCAGGCTGGCACATGTTTAATATCTTGATTCAAAAACGTGCCAATCTAAACATGCATCTTAATATGCCAGCTTCTCATTCAGAGCAAGAAGCGCTGATTGATGCAGGCGATATGCAAGTTATTTATGCCAACCCTTTTGATGCTGCAACGCTAATCCGTGAGCAAGGCTACCGTGCCGTAGCACGCCCTATCGGCAAATCCGATGAGATGGTGATTACCGCAAGCAGTAATAGCGACATTAGCACCCTAGAAGACTTATCTCATGGCGCCACCATTGCCATGGCAAATAATCGTGATGTTAAACTGATTGGTTTACGTCTACTAGAAGCTGTTGATTTAGAAGAAGCGGATTTGAATTGGTCAGTGACTGAGACCTATCAAGCAGCAGCGCGCCAAGTTATCAAGGGCGATGCTCAAGCCGCTTTTTTCTTAGCTGAGATTTTCCATAGCTTTTCACGCTTGACCAAAGCGCAGTTAAGCGTCTTAATCGAAAGTGATTTGGCAGATATTAGCCACGTCTTGCTGATTAAAGACAGCTTTCCTGATACCGATATTTTGATGGATGCTATCTTGAATTTGCATCACGATGATGACGGCAAAGAAGCGCTGGCTGAGCTTGGTATGCCGCAAGGTTTTGAAGTCATGGATGAAGAAGACGCTGAATTCATGATAGATTTGATGCAGACACTACTCGACTAATATTATTGGACGAACAGGTTCATTATTCATTGGCATTTTACTTAAGTCATAGTAGTTATTTAACAGCGGTTATTTAATAGCGCTTCGTTAATCACTGCTATGATTGACAGGACATGATTATGTCTGATTTACACCTTATCAAAGAAAGTGAAATGGCAGCACGGCGTGTCTATCGTCTTTATTCACGTAAGATATTTTTGGCACCCAACAACCGCCATTTTCACGAACAACGTATCAACGCCGCTTTATTACTGAATGAAAAAGAGCCATTACAAGGTGCTATCGCTGACTTCTTTTATGGCTGTTGGTACGATATCCCTTATGATGTCACCAATATGTTTACGCGCTTACAAGGGCGACTACTGCCCCACATCGAGCAAGGCTTTCGTGATTGTATTGACAAAAAAAGCTACATTCAAAAAAACAGCATGCTGGCAACGCGCTGGAGCGTACTGGTATCACCGTCATTAAATGAGCAGACACAGCGGCTACGTATCAGTAGTGATGATGCCAAAGAAATCGCTAAAGATATCACTAGCGACTTAATGCTGGCACGTGATAACCAAGAATTAGGCACGATAGAACAAATAGAAAGAGAGTTTTTTGCTCATTGTATTGCTCGTAACGACCGTCTAGCATTTTCCTTAGTATGGTTTCGCTTAGGTAAAAGCGATTGGCACTTTGATGAGCGTTGGAATAACTGTCAACAAAAACTTGATCAAACCACCAAAACTTAGATTTGCTTTTTTGTTCAAACCAATCATAAAACTTCATTGAAATGGTAGCTGTTATGTCCTCTTATTTAAACGCTGATAAAACGTATTTGACTTTGACTCCAGCCGGTATCTTTGAGGCATTTTCACAAAGTGAGCCGACACCTGAACAGCTATCATTGCAAGATTTATTGTCCTATAGTGAAACCTTGCTAGCGGCTGATTGGCTTAAACGTTACTCTGATGAGTGGTTAGACAGCTTTTTGGAACACGGCTGGATTGAAAAACTCTCGATATTCTTGCCAGCTCCTAACTTACCATTAGACCAATTTTTACCTTATGTGGTTTCAAGCTTGTCTGGTAAGCGCCGCGCGGCGATTGGCTCTGATGAAGGGTTTTGTCTCGCACGTATTGGCTATACTCAAGAAGAAGCAGACATGCTGAGTGTAGCAGCGGCCGATTTTTCAGGCTTTATGATGCGCCAAAAACAGCGCGGCTGGGCAGTAGAAAGTCAGGCTATTTCATTCTTTCAGCAAGTGGATTTATTGATTCCTGAAACCAGCTTTGTGTTCTTATGGTTGGATGGTTCAGGTTATGTGCTTATCATTGATGGCGAGCCTTTGACCAACAATCGCGCCTTTGTTGAACTTGTCTGGGCACTGAAAACTTCTGGGCTGAGGTTCTCAAATTAAAACCTTCAAATTAAAGCTGTTAAAGCAGAGTTTTAACTCACATTCATAAACACTATTTATCTTAATATCATAAAAACATGTCTTTTTAAAAGGCATGTTTTTTTGTGTCTTACAAACGATAAAAGTATGATTAGTTTCCTATCTTAGTTCACTCTATCGCAATTATTTCTATTTTACAGGGTAAGAAATATATCTTCTCACTCTGTAACTTAGCAGTCATTGTAATCACCTAGCCTTTCTCTTAGTATCGTTTAATAAATATATTGATTACAGTCAGCTTCAGCTAAAAGAAGCGTATCTCAAACAGAATTTCTTTAGATCAACAGCAAATAATAAATTAGGTAAAAAATATGGAAAACTCAAAACAACCATTACGCATCGATATCGTATCAGACGTCGTCTGCCCTTGGTGTGTCGTCGGCTATCGCCAACTGGCAGCCGCACTAGAGCAGACCAATACTGCCCATGAGATACACTGGCATCCGTTTGAGCTAAACCCTAACATGCCAAGCGAGGGTCAAAACATGCGTGAGCATATCACAGAAAAATATGGCTCAAGCAAAGCCGAGTCAGATGCTAGCCGCGCCAGAATAGCCGAGGCAGGTTCTGATGTCGGCTTTGAGTTTAATTTTAATGATGACTTGCGTATGCACAACACCTTTAATCTGCATCAGCTTTTGCATTGGGCTGAGCAGCAAGGGCGGATGCATGAGTTAAAACAGGCGTTATTTACCGCGCACTTTACCGATAATAGAAACCTCTCTGATATCACGGTACTTGCCGATATCGCCGCCGAGATTGGACTGAATCGCGAGGAAGCGCTAGCGGTTTTAGAAGACCAGCGCTTTGCCAATGCCGTACGTGAGGTAGAGCAGCATTG
>NZ_DATIRM010000442.1:0-3906 GCF_035469765.1 Psychrobacter sp. | reverse complement strand
AAGCGCGCTGAATGAGTTCAGCGCGCTTTTTTTATTTACTATCAAATTATTTTGTTTCTCTTTTTTGTGCTACTTAGCCTTCGCTTGCTCGTAATTTTTGCACGTTTGCTCGATAAGCATACGGCTGATGGTTTTTGGACTGGTGATTTTAAAGTCTTTGCTGGTCAGAATGGGTTTATCTGATTGCCAGGATTTGATGACTTTATTGTCAGCGGTATAATAAACGTACGCTCGTCTGTAATAGCTGTCATCCTTACAAGAGATAAGCCATTGCTGATCGCTATGATGGATACCACCTTCTTTGCTATCACTCGTGGTACTTTTGGATGCAGGATAAGCTCGACGAATAGAGACGGTGATGTTGTCGACCCGTTTTTCATCAAGGACATTGATGTCCGAGCGTTCGATAGAATCCAAATCCACACTAAAAATGGAGCCAGTTTGACTTTCTGCTACCGTTGACCAGTTTGCTGCATGAGCACCAATCGCAAGCGTACTGCTTGCTACTATCACTGCTAGCCGTTTCATAGTAAAACCTTGCTTTTCATCATTTTAGGTCGCTCATAATAAACAACTTACCATAAGCAGGCAAACCTCTTTTATTACCTGCTGCGTACACCCATCTAATATTACCGCTATCTTCCATCATTTTTGTTGAGTGTTTCTTAGATTATCTCAGCAATGCTGTTATATGAGTACCTGTTTAGATTAGCTACGCATATTCGCTAACATTTGAGCAAGCTCATCACGCGCACCAATGAAACCATCAATGCCCTTGGGTAACAAATCTTGAGTGATGGTATCTTGCTGATAGGCAGTACTATATTCTTCAGGGCTCAAGCTCACGCGCTTCATATCTGCCAGAGCCATTGACATGCTTTCTGATAGTTGACGCATGACTTCGATATCCATGGCTGTTAGCTCATCGATGAGGTCAGGTGCGATGGTCAGTAAATCACAGCCTGCCAGCGCCAATATCTGCTCAGTTGAGCGAAAACTTGCGCCCATGACTTGGGTTTTGTAGCCATGCTGCTTGTAATATTGATAAATACGCTTAACCGATTGCACGCCCATGTCGTCAGAAGCGGGTATGTTTTGACGGTTTTGCTGGCGCTTTTGCCAATCTAAGATACGTCCAACAAAAGGGGATATTAAGGTCACGCCCGCATCGGCACATGCGATGGCTTGATGCTGACCAAATAGTAAGGTGAGATTGCAGTGAATACCTTGGGTTTCAAGGTAGCGGGCGGCTTCAATGCCTTGCCATGTCGCTGCCATCTTAATTAGTACTCGTTCTGAGTTGATACCCGCTTTTTGATACGCTTCCATAAACGCCAATGCTTTATCAATGGTTGCTTGCGTGTCATAGGACAAACGCGCGTCAACCTCAGTTGAGACCCGACCTTCAATGAGAGATAAGATATCGCAGCCGATTTGAACGGTCAGCTCATCGATTACCTTATCAATATCCCCTCGATGGCGACTCATGGTCTCTGATAGGATGGCTTCATTGTCAGGATGGATAAGGGCTTTGGTGATTAGGCTTGGATTGGTGGTCGCATCGATAGGTTTTAGACGCTCAATGGCGGCAAGGTCGCCGGTATCAGCAACAATGGTAGTCATAGTGCGAAGCTGTTGTAATGCGCTCATCAGATATCCTTTATATGATCAATTAACGTTGTTATTTTCTTAGTGCAAGGAGGGCTTGTGCTTATTTTTATCAATAAAATGCTAGCCACGCCTAAACTGTAACATAGATTTGAGTCTATGTTATTCGATAGTTTTATGGTGCTGAGCCTTTATAATGCTGAACTGTGCTTAGGTTTATGGCAATTTATAGCTATTTATAGATTTACGCGCATTTACAAATGGGCACTGTGCATAGTTTTTGCTATAGTAGAGCGGGCGAGCTATGGAGCTGCTGCAATTACTTATTAAAGTGGTGTCAGTATCTCGCAATAGTATAAGCTAGGGATGATAGAGGCAGGTGGTTTTGATAGATAATTCTATTGATAACCATGGTGCTCTCACTAGCAGCGTAGCACTATAATGTAGCAATTTAATATTGCAGTGAGCAGTTATAAAATTCAGTGATAATATAAAAAAGGATGGGCGGTAATGAGTGAGCAGTCAGCAGAGCAAAACGTGGGCAATCTAAATCCAGTCAACACCAATGATATGACAAATGAAAAAGAGTTTTTGGATAATATCCGCCAAAATATCGATGCAGTAGACTGTGAAATTCAAACGTTGATTAATAATCGTGCCAAGCTTGCTCAGCAAGTGGCAGCAGTGAAAAAAAGCCATATTGCTAATAATCCGACTGCCAACAATACCAATCCTATTTTTTATCGTCCTGAGCGTGAAGCGCAAGTTTTAAAGGCGGTAATGGCACGTAATGAAGGGCCTATTGCTGATGAAAAAATGGCGCGTTTGTTCCGTGAGATTATGTCAGTATGTCTTGACTTAGAAGCGCCGCAACGTATTGCGTTTTTAGGACCAGTAGGTACCTTTACTCATGCAGCGGCTTTAAAGCATTTTGGTAAAGCGGCAGATACCGTACCGTTAAATACCATTACTGATGTGTTCCGTGAAGTTGAAGCTGGCACAGCAATGTACGGTGTCGTTCCTGTTGAAAACTCATCTGAGGGTGTCGTTAATCATACTTTAGATGGCTTTTTATCTTCTACACTCAAAATAATCGGTGAAGTTGAGCTGCCTATTCATCAAAATTTCTTGGTCGCTGAACATACCAAACTTGATGGTCTAAGCCGTATTTACTCACATCAGCAATCATTGGCGCAGTGTCGTCATTGGCTTGATGTAAATTACCCTAATGTTGAGCGTGTGGCAGTATCGAGTAATGGTGAAGCAGCGCGTCGCCTAAAGAACGAGTGGCACTCGGCAGCGATTGCAGGTGATGTGGCGGCGGCAGAGTATGATTTGCATAAGCTGTATTCAAATATCGAAGACAATCCAAACAATACCACGCGTTTCTTAATTATTGGTCATGAGGCGATTGCGCCATCTGGTCACGACAAAACCTCGATTATGGTTTCAGCACATGATAAAGCGGGCGCATTGATTGAAATTTTAAAGCCTTTATCCTATCACGGCGTCTCTATGACCAGTATCGAGACACGTCCAGAACGTCCAAATAAATGGGCTTACGTGTTCTTTATCGATATGGATGGGCATATCGAAGACGCAAATGTGAGCGCTGCGATCGCTGATATCCGCCCATTGGTCAAAGATTTGCGGATATTGGGTTCTTATCCAAAAGCAGTATTATAGGTACAGATATAGATATAAATATCGCAAAAGTAATGCTGACTAAGTTCATCATCTGAGCCAATAATAGATGTGTCAATTCATCTAAGGATAAAATATGCCGTCTACACCATCGACAGAGTTAGATTTATCGCCGCTAGTGCCTGCCTATGACAGTATTTTGGAGTTGGCACCTTATCAAACGGGAAAGTCGGTTGAAGAGTTGACGCGTGAGTATGGCGTCTCAGATGTGGTCATGCTTGCCAGTAATGAAAATCCGCTTGGCTGTTCACCAAAAGTCACGCTTGCGATTACTGAGCAGTTAGGACAGTTGTCACGCTATCCTGATAGCAATGGCTCTTATCTTAAACAAGCATTGGCGGACTTTAATAATGTCAATGTCGACCAAATTACTCTAGGTAATGGCTCTAATGATTTGCTAGATATCTTAGCGCGTAGTTTTGCCAGTGCTGATGATGCCATTGTCTATAGCCAGTATGGGTTCATTATTTATCCGATGCTCGCTAAAATGCAAGGTGCCCTGGGTATTGAGGTAGCTGCCAATCGCTTTGGTCACAATCTAAAGGCTATGAGCCAAGCAGTTGAAGATAATCCTGATGCTAAGATGGTTTTTAT
>NZ_DATIRM010000441.1:0-2577 GCF_035469765.1 Psychrobacter sp. | reverse complement strand
CTGGATGGGATGTCTATGCCACATGGGTAGGGGTCGGGATGTTGGGCTCCATCATTGTAACGTGGCTAAATATACGCGGTATGGAAGTCAGTGCTTGGTTTCAAAAAATCGCCGTATTGGGTATTTTGTTTGTAGGTACGTTGCTGTTCATCGGTGCCGTGTTGTTTAACCCTGAGACAGCCACTTCAACGCAAGCGCCAGCCTTTATCGGTGGTGTCGCCGGTATAATGGCCGTTATCGTAATGGTGCCCTTTATGTTTGTGGGCTTTGACGTTATTCCACAAGCGGCAGAAGAGATTGATCTTACTCGTCCCAATATTGGTAAGTTTTTGATTGTCTCCATTGTAGTTGCGGTCATTTGGTACGTGGGTATTGCTTGGAGTGTGGGTACGACATTGCCACTCTTGCAAGCAGAAAATTCAACCCTTGCAACGGCTGATGCGATGACCAATGCGTGGCAAGGTAAATGGGCAGGTATCTTACTGGTTATCGGGGGTGTGCTTGGTATTTTATCTAGCTGGAACGCATTCTTGATCGGTGGTAGTCGTCTGCTGTATGCGATGTCAAAAACGCACATGTTGCCAGCATTCTTGGGTAAACTGCATCCAAAATACAATACGCCCGTCAATGCGATTTTATTGATTGGTGGTCTAGCGACGCTTGCGCCATTATTTGGTCGCAAAATGCTGGTGTGGATTGTTGATGCAGGTGGTTTTGGTATTGTTATTGCCTATACTTGCGTTGCGATATCATTCTTAGTATTACGCTATCGTGAGCCTGATATGGTACGTCCATTCAAAATACCAGCAGGTAAGCTTGTCGGTATCATTACTATTATTCTCAGTCTGGGTATGTTAGCACTCTATCTACCGGGTATGCCATCGGCACTCGTCGCTATTGAGTGGTGGATCTTCCTTGGCTGGACGGTTCTAGGTGCTGCATTGTATGGTTATGCCACGATGAAAAATCCTGGTAAGAGTAAAGAAATCATGGATCATGAGCTGCGTGAGTTAAAAATCGCTAACCAGCAATGGTTAAAAGAAAATCCATATAAAAAATAGCGTCATTTTAATTAGTTGATTATTTTATAAAAAAAGCCTAACGTCGAAGCGTTAGGCTTTTTTTGTTCTCTTGATTAAAGTTTTTATTTATTAAGACTTATCACGAATCAGTTTATAGTTTAGGAACTCGGTGATACCAAGGGTGCCAAGTTCACGACCAAACCCTGAGCGTTTAACACCGCCGAACGGGGTATTGGCTTCACTAGCAGACGGGGCGTTAATCGTCACCATACCGACTTCTAACTTATCAGCTATGTTAGCTGCCAGTTCTGCATCTTGCGTTTGAATAGAAGCGCCAAGTCCAAAGGGTACATCATTGGCAATTTGAATCGCATGATCGACATCACGAGCTTTATAAATGACGGCAACGGGACCAAAAAGCTCTTGACGATAGACATCCATGGATTCATCGACGTCTGTTAGTACCGCAGGCTTGAACCAAGCGCCTGGCTTGTCTTTGATCATACCGCCTTCTACCAATACGGTTGCCCCTGCTTGAATGGCACTGTCGAGCTGCTCTTGTAAGTTGGTCGCTGCTGCTTTAGATGACATCGGTCCGATAAAAGTACTGTCATCAAGAGGATCAGACAAGCTCATATCACGTACGGCATTGGTAAAGCCTTTGACGAACTTATCATAAACTGACTCAATGACGATTAGGCGTTTGGCAGCATTACAAGCTTGTCCTGTATTACCAAAACGACCAGAGATAGCACCTTGTACGGCTTTTCCGATATCAGCGTCAGCTGCGACAATAAAGGCGTCTGAACCGCCAAGCTCTAGCACGACTTTTTTGAGTGCGCCGCCTGCTACCTTGGCAACGGCTTGCCCAGCTCGCTCAGAGCCCGTTAATGAGATACCTTGTACTCTGCTGTCCTCAATGATGGTTGCTGCTTGCTCATTGGTTGCAAACACATTGTTATAGACACCCTCTGGCAAGCCTGCATCTTTAAATATATCGGCGATCACTTCTGCCGTCTTAGGGCATTGCGGCGCGTGTTTTAAGATAAGCGTATTGCCTGCCATAAAGTTCGGTGCTGCAAAACGTGCGACCTGATAATGCGGATAGTTCCATGGCATGATACCCAAAAGGACGCCGACAGGTAACTTCTCTACAGAGGCAGATCCTGTATCGACATCGATTTTATTGGGCGCTAATAGCTGCTCTGCATTATCGGCATAGTAACGAAAGATATCAGCGACCAGTCCGATCTCGCCTTTTGCTTGCGCGACAGGCTTGCCCATCTCTGTTGCTACAATACGTGCAAGCTCTTCTTTACGCTCAAGATAGATGTCAGCAATTTTATGTAGTAACTTACTGCGCTCACTTAGCGATACTTTACGCCAGTCTTGATAGGCTGTATCAGCTTGCTCAATCACTCTTTGGATATCTTGCTCGGTTGCCGTAGGGTAGGTTGCTTCCACTTCGCCAGTAGCTGGATTGTTAACTTGATAATCGCTCATAGCTATTTCCTTTAGTTTAAAATGTCTTTGGGTTCAAAATCCATTTGTGTTT
>NZ_DATIRM010000440.1:0-2280 GCF_035469765.1 Psychrobacter sp. | reverse complement strand
AAAGCAATTGTCCAATATGGAAGAGTAAATCAAGATTTCTTAGTAGGACTATTTAGATGAATAAAGGTAAATTGCTAACCCTATCAGCTGAAACAGAAGAACTTGTTTTGGATAAGCTTAGAGATTATATGACTGCAGAGTTTGATATCGATATTGGCAATTTGCCCGCTAAGTTCTTATTAGATTTTATTATCGAAACCGTAGGTCCGCATTTTTATAATCAAGTAGTCGATGACATGGAGCCATGGCTATACGAGAAGTTTACGGGGATGTTAGAAGATATTCATCGCTTTAAAAAAGACTAAAAGATAGACCAAAAAAAGCCGCCCCTATGATAGGAGCGGCTTTTTCGTATTCTATAGCGCTAATTTTATAACTGCTACAAGTTAAAAATGAATAACTGTACGAATACTCTCGCCTTTATGCATCAAATCAAACGCTTCATTGATGTTTTCTAATGGCATCGTATGAGTGATAAAGTCATTTAATGGGATATCACCTTGCATATAACGATCGACATAGCCGGGCAGCTCTGAACGGCCTTTAACGCCACCAAATGCTGAACCGCGCCAGACTCGACCAGTCACTAGCTGGAATGGACGGGTTGAGATTTCTTTGCCTGCACCAGCGACACCAATGATGACCGACTCACCCCAGCCTTTATGGCAGCATTCAAGCGCTGAACGCATAACATCGACATTACCGATACACTCAAATGAGTAGTCAACGCCGCCATCGGTCATCTCAACGATGACATCTTGGATAGGCTTGTCATAATCTTTAGAATTGATGCAATCAGTTGCGCCTAGTTTTTTAGCCAACTCAAATTTATCTTCGTTGATATCAATGCCGATAATACGGCTGGCTTTTGCCATTTTTGCACCGATGATGGCTGCTAAGCCAATACCACCAAGACCGAAAACAGCAACGGTAGAGCCCTCTTCAACTTTTGCCGTATTCATGACTGCGCCCAGACCAGTAGTCACGCCACAACCAAGTAAGCAAACTTTTTCTAACGGTGCGTCTTTACTGACTTTGGCTAAAGAGATCTCTGGCAATACGGTATATTCAGAGAAGGTTGAACAACCCATATAATGGTAAATTGGCTGACCATCTTTATAAAAACGGGTGGTGCCATCTGGCATTAAGCCTTTACCTTGAGTCTCGCGTACCGCTGAGCATAGGTTGGTTTTGCCCGATAAGCACATTTTACATTCGCCACATTCTGCAGTATACAGCGGAATGACATGGTCACCGACTTGGACGCTGGTTACGCCTTCACCGATTTGCTCAACGATACCGCCGCCTTCATGACCTAAAATCGCTGGGAATACGCCTTCTGGGTCTTCACCAGATAAAGTAAAAGCATCAGTATGGCAGACGCCACTGGCAATGATCTTGACCAATACTTCGCCTTTGCGCGGTAGCATGACATCTACTTCTTCAATAGATAGTGGCTGGTTAGGACCCCAAGCAATGGCGGCTTTCGATTTAATAAATTTATCTGACATAGAAGTCTCTCTTTTTAATAGTTGAATTTTAACAGTGTGATTATTTTATATTACTTCCCTGCTAATGATAATATAGCATATTTGAAAATATCTTTTACACAGTGGTAATAATCATGAAGTGGGATGGTATCAGTGAGTTTGTCTACGTGTCAGAACTTGAGAGCTTTACTAAAGCGGCAGCAAAGCTTGCCATCTCGACGGCGCAAGTGAGTCGGCAGGTCACTGCATTGGAGAAACGGCTCAATACCAAGCTGCTCTATCGAACCACCCGTAAAGTATCGCTGACAGAAGAAGGGCGCGTGTTTTATCAGCATTGTCGCAGCATCCTTGATGGACTCGATGCCGCAGAACAAGCGGTTAGTAACTTGCAGTCAAAACCGCAAGGTCGAATCAATCTTACAGCTCCTGTCACCTATGGAGAGCAGCAGCTATTGCCACTGGTAAATAATTTTATGGTGCAATATAGTGATATCGAAGTGACGGCTTTTTTGAGCAATCAAAAGATTGACTTGATTGAAGGCGGTTACGACTTAGCAATACGTATCGGTAAACTAAACGACTCTACGATGATGGCCAAAAAACTCAGTCACCGTACCAACTTTGTCTGTGCATCGCCCGCTTATTTTGAGAAATATGGTCGCCCAAAAACTTTGGATGAACTCAGTCAACACAGCTGCTTATTGGGTACACTTGATTATTGGCACTTAAAAGAAGCAGATACAGAGCGCAATATACGCGTGAGCGGTAAGATACGTTATAACAGCGGTTA
>NZ_DATIRM010000439.1:0-5889 GCF_035469765.1 Psychrobacter sp. | reverse complement strand
TACAAAATCTATTCTGAATACGCTGCTATTAATATATTCAGAATAGCGGTCATATTTTCTGAAAAACGGCTGTTTTTATTCATAGTAACCTGTCAGTGCACTCATATTAACGTGCTTGTCGTCTTGTTGACTACCATTACAACCGATTACCATTGATTTGTATAATTAATTAACTACATGCTTTGGTTTTGTTTTTCAGAACTACTAAGGTCTTTTCAATTTATCCAAATAGTTTTTATTCATCGAGTAACTTGTCATAAGAGATGTCTACTAAATGAGTTTTAGCATCAAAGCGGCATCGGGCGAATGGTCAGGATTTGCTCGCTGCGACCAAACGGTCCTTGGGTATCATGGAGTATCGCACTGCTAATACCTATGCCATCAGCACCATACTGCTGCACCGCTTCAATACCAAGCCAACGACCTTGCGGCGCCCGATGCATATGAATTTGCAAATCAGTATTGGGAAACATCCACTCTAATTTTGCCATACCCAATCCAAGCCGCGGTACTACCCCATTGGCGGTATCAGCCATGCCCAATAAATGCACCATGTCATCAGTGGACTCGCCCTCTACCATGTCGATAGCATTGGTCATCCATACCATACCTTTACCAGGACGACGGTCAGGTTCAGCCACTAAGCGTACACTTTCAATAAAACCGCCTGGCCAACCTTTCATCCCATCCCAAGAGGGCAATTCTTCAGGCTTATGCAGCGACTTTTGATCTTCAAGCCCTGCAATCTCACTGGTATCTTGGATCATCAGTCGCCATGCACGGGCAATAATCGCATCACGTCCACGGCTGCTCATCACTGACTCTATAAGCTCAATGGTCTTACCTGGGCGAATACAACGCGTGGTGATGGTAAAGTCATCGAGCGGTATCAGTCCCAAGATATCTAAGCTGATACGAGCAATACGTGTGTTGTCTTGTGGTACATAGTCTTTTAGTTCAACCGTGAGTAAACCTGTCGCTGGTGCCATATGCTGCTCATGCTCATTCCAAGCGCCCTGTGCGTGCTTGGTTGGCTGATAATAAGCAACACTGCTGCCATCTGCTTGCTGCTCACGTTTGATAAAATGGTAATAAGCTGACATGGATGTCCTTCTATTCTTTTTAAACATATTAAAGAGGTATAACAATAAGCCCTCTTCATTTACCTTATGAGGGTTTGTTTTTGCATTGTCAGGAGCGTGCGGCTTTTAGCCATGATAAATAGCAAGAAAAGCATGATGGCAATAAGCGCACCATATAACAGACTGTAGTCTCTCATAAACTGAGTTGCATTTAACATAAGCATCACTACTAGGATGATTATTACTAAGGTATTCATTTTTAACTGTTTGTTAATCTCATCAAGACTGGCTTCTGCCAACACAAATTTTCTTTTTTGCTTTTTCATTTTAAGTAACCTATCTAGCGCTATAGACAAAGCCTGCTTATTTTATTTACCGACTTGTGTTATCGGAATACGTAAGGCTTTTGGCAAACTGAAAGTAACATTTTCTTCGATACCTGACAACTCACTTGGCAAATCACCGCCCCAATCTTGCAGTTGTTGTAACACTTCTTGAATCAATACCTCAGGCGCTGACGCTCCAGCAGTCACACCCACGCTTTGCATACCATCAAACCATTTTCTATCCATCTCAGCGGCATTATCAATCAGATAAGCACGGCAATTCATACGCTCTGCCAATTCACGCAAACGGTTTGAATTTGATGAGTTTGGCGAGCCTACTACCAATACGACCTCACAGCGACCAGCTAAATCCTTTACGGCATCCTGACGGTTTTGGGTGGCATAACAAATATCGTCTTTGCGAGGCCCTTGAATGCTCGGAAACTTATCTCTAAGCGCATCGATAACGCGAGCGGTATCATCCATCGACAAGGTCGTTTGAGTCACAAATGCCAAACGCTCAGCATCTTGTATAATCAAAGCATCAACGTCGGCTTCGTTTTCAACCAGATGAATCTGTCCACCATGACGGTGGTTAAAACGTCCCATCGTACCCTCAACCTCAGGGTGCCCTGCATGTCCAATCAATACCGTGTCCATACCTTCTTGCGCAAATTTAGCAACTTCGATATGTACCTTAGTGACCAAGGGACAGGTGGCATCAAACACGGTCAAATCACGGCGCTCTGCCTCATCTTCGACAGCTTTTGATACCCCATGAGCTGAAAAGATAACAATAGAGCCGTCTGGTACTTCATGCAGCTCTTCGACAAAAACAGCACCTCGGTTAGCAAGGTCCGAAACTACAAACTTATTGTGTACCACTTCATGACGGACATAAATAGGTGGCGCAAAACGTAACAGCGCTTCGTTGACAATCGCAATCGCGCGATCTACACCAGCACAAAATCCACGTGGATTGGCAAGATAAATTTGCATAAGAAGACCTATCATTAGATAATTTATATAAAAGCTTAGATTTAAAATTTTGGCTGCCAAAGCTTTCATTTAAAAGGCAAGCTAAAATCAATACCCTACTTTAGCATAATTTGCTTTTAAAGCAGTTTATAATGGGGCATCGATTACGATTTTTACCGCCATACATGATGGCGTTTTTTATTTTTACCAGCCTTTGGCTATCTATTCAGATATCTTTGACTCGTCTATTAGGCCTTACTTCATTAGCAAAGACTTTACTAGCACACACTCCATTAGGACACATTGTATGACAGGTTCGTTATTTATTATTACTGCCGCCTCGGGTACAGGCAAGACGTCATTGGTCAAACAGTTATTGGCGACCACCAATGACTTAACTGTCAGTGTCTCACACACCACACGCGATCCCCGTCCAGGCGAGATTGATGGTCATCATTATCATTTTACCGACGTCGATAATTTTGTGACTGCCATCGGTGAAAGTCAGTTTTTAGAACATGCCGAAGTGTTTGGCAATTACTATGGCACCTCAGAGCAAAGCGTACGCGCGCAACTGGACGCTGGCGTCGATGTGATTCTGGAAATTGACTGGCAAGGTGCGCTACAAGTCAAAAAAATCTTTACCGATGCCATCATGATTTTTATTTTACCGCCAAGTATCGCTACTTTACGTCAACGCTTATCGACGCGTGGGCAAGATAGTATGGAAGTAATTGAGCAGCGTTTGGCGGGTGCCGTCAACGAGATGGCGCAATATGTACATTTTGACTATGTCATTATTAACGACAGTTTTGAGGTGGCTTTAACTGAGCTTAAAGCAATTATCGTTGCCGATAGACAGACCCTAAAGCGTCAACAGCAGCGTTATCAGCGTACGATTACCAATCTGCTTAGCAATACAGTAGACGAGTAAGTGAAGTGTTGATATGTCCTAATACCTCATCTGGAAAATAGTTATCAGCAGACAAGCAAAAAGCAATTACGTGTGCAAGCAAAAAATGCTATAATGTCTAGCTATCCCCCTTTATATTTTTGATATTATTTTTATTGAGTGGCGCGCCATGCTCGCAACCAGTAAAAACAACCGAGGTAGCTATTTATGGCACGAGTGACGATTGAAGATTGTTTGGATAATGTTGATAATCGCTTTGAGCTGGTTCTAGTCGCAAGCAAGCGCGCGCGTCAGTTGGCTAAAGGCATTGCAGAGCCATTGGTTGATGTTGATAACGACAAGCCAACTGTATTGGCATTACGTGAAATCGCTGCTGGTAAAATTACCCGTGACATTTTAAATCAGCCAGAGCATAACTTTGCTACGAGCTCGTTAGATCTAGCATTGTCAGGCGATCACAGCTTCTAATAAACTACCGTAAAAAGTATAGATTTAGCAAGCATACGAGTATTGACTGACGATAGAGACCACAGCATAGGCTGTGGTTTTTTGGTTGTAATGATATTTATACTTGTCCTATCATTAATGATACTGGTATTACCGTTTTAGTAATCTTTTAGCACTTAACCCCTACTATTGGCTGAGAATTTTCCAGTTTTTATCATGTCTATTCGCTTAGCTGTTGACATTACAGGCGATTTACGATTAATTAGAGGGTGGTCTACGCATTTTTCAGTTTTACTCTTAAGCTTTTTATTAATAGCTCAGCACTTATTCAGCCATTCTTTACCTTTATACGCCGTCAGCCAAACAGGTAAAAGAACATAGGATCGTTACTTTATGATTCACACCTTACCCAAACTCAGTCATCCTTTGGTCGATGACGCTCAATACAATCTGCTGCGCTCAGTAGGTTATCTCACGGTCGCTGAACGCCGTGATATCGTTGACGCCTGTGAGTTCGGTGATGTTGCGCATATTAAAGACAAGCGTAAGTCAGGGGAGCCTTATATCACGCATCCGATTGCGGTCGCTGAGATATTGGCAGGCTTTCGCTTGGATCGAGATACCATTATTGCGGCAATTCTTCATGATACGGTCGAAGATACGGAAGTGAGTGATGAGCAGATCGAGCAGCGTTATGGCAAAATAGTCGCTAGACTGGTCGATGGTGTGACCAAACTGAAATCATCGACGCATAATAAACAAGAAAACAAAGCAGCGACTTTTCATAAAATCCTGACCGCTACCCTCGCTGACCCTCGAGTATTGATTATAAAGTTAGCTGACCGTCTACATAATATGTCGACTTTGGATGCCGTACGTCCCGAAAAACAACGCACCACCGCGCAAGAAACCTTAGATTTCTATGTGCCATTTGCACGGCTTATGGGTCTTAACGATATTGCCGACTATATTGAAGTGCTTTGTTATCGCAACCTTGATTCTGAGATGTATAACAAAATCTCTGATAAGCTTCTACAACATGGGCTTGGGCGTAATTTTCAAAGAGAAGCGATTCATCGCTATTTAAGCATTATTTTGAATAACCTCGACCTGAATGGCATGGTTAAAGTCTTAGACAATCGCGTGGTTATTTTTCGTCAATTCTTCCGTAATCGCGGGGAAATCAACGCGCTACTCCGTCATTATGCGTTTGAGATTGTGCTTGATAATATCGAAGCTTGCGACAAGCTCGCGTATTATCTGATTAAAAAATATCAAATCGCGGACAGTCATATTGCGGACAATATCCGTAGACCATTACCCGGTGGCAATCAATCGCTGACGCTTATCTACGAGCGCGACAATGATTTTGTTAAAGTAACGATTTTGACTAAGCAGATGCAAAGTGCAGCAAGGCTTGGGGTCATTGGCGCAGAGCATGCCTCTGATGTCAGTCAGTCCGTCATTCAAGCATCATTACGCAATATGAAAGATTTGGTCGATGAAGATTGTCTAAACGAGGGCAATCCTGACTTTGCAGCCGCGGTCTCGACCATTAATGAGCTGATGGATTATCTTCATTCCAGCAAAATCATCTGTTACAGCCCGCAAGGTCGCGCTTATGAGCTACCGCAAGGAGCAACTGCGCTAGACTTTGCTTATGCTGTTGGCCCTATGGTCGGCAATGTCGCTGTTGGTGCTAATATCGATAAGAAACCTGCCAAGCTTGGAACCGTTGTCAAAAATGGCCAATTGGTAGAAATCGAGGTTAATAGTCATTCTGAGCCAAAAGCGGAATGGCTTGGGTTTGTGGTGACCAATAAAGCCCGTGTAGAGATTTTGCGTTGGTTTAAAGACTTATCGGCGGCGGATAAGCAGCATCACGGCATGCAGGCACTAGATCGTGCACTAAAAACCTATCAGAAAAGTCTCGATGACCTAACTGATAGCGACTGGAAAAACCTCACTGAATGGCGTGGACTGACTGAAAAATCAGCGCTATTTGAGCAAATAAGCTCTGGTACGTTATTACCTCAACTCGTGGTCACGCGTTTATTTAGCGATGAAATCTGTGATATCCAATCGCAAGAACATATCGATGACATGACCCAACCACAGCAGCTGATTGTCAATGCTTCGGGCG
>NZ_DATIRM010000438.1:0-1957 GCF_035469765.1 Psychrobacter sp. | reverse complement strand
TATTAGAAGTCAGAAACTGTTGAGTGCCAGGTCCTAAATCAATGGCTCTTGGTGTCAGACCAAGATCAGGAATATTAGGTACTAAGATATATTTTGCACCATTATTTTTAAGCGCTTGAACCGTTTCAATTTGACTGACTACTGCTGCATCTCCGGCTCCTACACTTAAATCATTTGCACCTGCCCAGACGACATATAGACCATTAGGGTCTACGCGGTTGTTGGCCAGATAGTTATTCACTTGACTGTTTGTAGAGGCAACGTCAACAGTGATGGTGCTAGTTGGACTAGTAGGAAAAACTTGTACCGTCTCTTCGCCCGCTCTTGCACCACCAATAGAATAGTTATTACCAGTTTGGCTACCGTCATAAGTATTGGCCACAGAGGTTGTGCCCAATTGCTCAGCGAATGAGGTTGCCCATGTATTATCAGGATTGGTAGTGAACTGACCTGATTCTGCGAGTCCATATATATCTTTAGTAATTGGGCTAAAGTAGCCGCCATCGGTTAAGCTGTCACCAAAGAATGTCACACTGCTATAAAGCTCAGCATGAGCCATACCGGCCACCGATAGTGATATGGCAAGCATACTTTTGGTCAAGGTTTTAAGGGTGGTAGGGATAATAATAGTGCGAGAGGTATTACGAGACATATTGACTTCCTTGTCATGAATGTACTGGTTTATTAAGGAAGTGTAACTGCTTTTGAAAAAGCTAACAATCTAATTCAGAATAAATATCGATATAAGTTGAACAAGCTGAGAAGTAGAAAAAAGTTAGTTCTTGTGCTGTAAATATTATTTTAAATTAGTGCTCCATCTTCTGAAGTATCATTCCCAACATTGAAGGCAAGTGCTAGCATTGTTATTATGTGAAAATGAAGGTGTTGTGATTATCATTTTTAAAGTAATCACACGCCTTAGTAATAGACCAATAACCTTCGTGTCTAAACCTATTAATATCAATTCAACTGCGAACCATACCTATGACTTCCTCTTATCATTGCCTGTATTCTTTTCGCCGCTGCCCTTATGCCATGCGCGCCCGTCTTGGGATATTGTTTGCCGAGCTACAAGTAGAGCTGCGAGAGATAACGCTGAAAAATAAACCGCCGCAGATGCTAGCGATTAGTCCAAAAGGTACGGTGCCTGTTTTACAGCTTTTGGATGGGACGGTGATTGAAGAGAGTAGAGAGATAATGATATGGGCGCTTGAGCAGCAAGATCTGCAAGGGCTTTTGGACGAAGAGGCTTTGCAGCAGGCGAATGCGCTGATTGATAAAAACGACAATGAGTTTAAACATTGGCTCGATCGCTATAAATATGCCGATCGTCATCTTGAGATGACCCAGACAGAGTATCGACAGAAGGGTGAAATATTTTTACAAGTGTTAGAGGAATTGCTGACTACAAATCCTTATTTGCTAGGGAAGACCGTAACGATTGCCGATATTGGCATCATGCCTTTTGTGCGTCAATTTGCTCATGTAGATCGCGATATTTTTTATAGCCTCCCTTATCCCAATCTGCAACGATGGCTAACATACTGGCTTCAGTATCCGCTGTTTTTGCAAGCGATGACTAAATTTCAGCCGTGGCAAGAAGGGGATGATATGGTGATTTTCCAATAACCTACGCTCGGAGATTGGCGTACAAAAGCCTAAGCTAAAATTTCTTATCTACAATCTTCGCTAGCCAGAAAAATTTTCTCTAAAGGCTTGGCAGTAAGCCGTCCTCTTGCGATTTGTCTTATTGAATTTCTACAGGATTGACTGTGCCGCTCAACTATAAATAGCGATAATCAGTCATGATTTTTTATGAATAATTTTGTAAATATTTTGACATTTATAAGGTTTTGGATTACAAGAGATAAACAGTATGGTTGTTTTCGTGTAAGTAATTTTTGGAGTCATTATTTAACGTAATTAAGCTCATACACATATCAAGGGAAGCGTTTTC
>NZ_DATIRM010000437.1:0-2684 GCF_035469765.1 Psychrobacter sp. | reverse complement strand
TATGACCATCAGCAAGCACAAGCCCTTGCCCAAGTTTCAAAGCTTTACTGGCTTTGATATGGCAAAGAGCGATATGTTTTTCTGCAATAGTCGTCATGTCTATGGTTTCATAATTTGACGTTATTGCGTCTAAATCTGTGCTACTTAAATCTGAAAGGGTAACCAAACGCTCAATTAATACTTCAATCTTTCCGCCAGTATCTTTTTGACCAAATAAGCGCGCTTTCATCACCTTGGTGTCGTTAAAAACAATCAGATCCCCGGCATTGAGTATTTCAGGTAACTCAGAAAACAGCTTATCTTCAACCTGACTGCCATTGTTTTTATTATCATTGTTAGCCGGTAGATAAAGAAGCTTTGACGCGGAGCGCTGCGCCAATGGATAACGAGCAATCAGCTGGTCTGGCAGCTCATAATCATAATCATCAACACTTAAATACTCTAAAATATCGTCATTATGACTAGCAGTGATTTTAGAGTTATTATTTAAGGTTTGAGGTTCAGAATCAGTCATAAGAAAGTCTTTCGATAGAAGGGAATTTTGAGAGCAATTGTAGCAGAAATGACGATATGAAAGAACGTTTTACTAAGTGCTAAGTATTTATCTACTACATACAATAAATAGCCTAAGCATAGTAATGCAAACAATCTATTCAAATAAATTTAATTGTGGCGTAACTTGTGTGGCAAGTGTCAGTGAAGAGAATATCACCCCAACCAATCGAATAGGAAGAGCCCGCGGAATGTCCAAAAATAATTTATCTAACCAAAAGTGAGCGGATTCTGCGCTAGCAAATGCCGTCGATAAGGTATGAGAGCGCGTGACTTGAGTAAAGTCAGCATATTTTACTTTTAGAGTAATGGTATAGGCAATGAGCTGTTTTTTGTGCAGCTGATTAAAAGCGTCGGTATTTTGTACATAGATTTGTATTTTCAGTTCATTATCATCTGTTAAATTGTCTCTAAAAGTAGTCTCAGAACCAACCGACTTATGGATGCGCTCAGACTTGACCGCTCGCTCGTCACGCCCGTGAGCGATATCATGATAAAACTGTCCACGCTTACCAAACTCATTAATCAAGATGGCAGCTGGCGTGCGCCGAAGGTCAGCGCCGTGACTGACTCCCATCGCATGCAGTCGTTTTGCCGTTGCCTTACCAATGCCGTGAAAGCGCTCAATAGGCAGGGTGCTAATAAATGCTTCGGCATCCGCTGGCGTGATGACCGCGGTGCCATTGGGTTTATTAATGTCAGAGGCGATTTTCGCTAGCATCTTATTAAATGAGACACCAGCAGAGGCGTTGAGACCCGTTTGTTCTAAAATCTGCGCTCGTAACCAATTTGCCATTAATGTAGCTGAGCCTTGATAAACAGACAATCCAGTGACATCGAGATAAGCTTCATCTAATGATAATGGCTCAACGTGCGGGGTAAGACTGTGCATGATACGACGTATTTCAGCACTGACAGCACGGTACACATCAAAGCGTGGCGGCACAAATATCACCTCAGGACAGCGCTTTCTGGCTTCATAGCATGACATAGCAGAGCGTACGCCAAATTTACGCACTTCATAACTGGCAGCAGCAACCACGCCGCGACCATTGGGGTCGCCGCCAACCACCAATGGCTTACCACGCAGCTCAGGAAAATCACGCTGTTCTACACTGGCGTAAAAAGCATCCATATCGATATGAATGATTTTACGCAGGTTTGATTGGTTGATGACAGTTGTGTTTGTTGCTGTCGTAACGTGTGTTGTCATAGAGACTATTTTACCCTCATTTTATCAAAAAGCGCCGTAAAACCAAGTCACTTCTAGGGCATGGATATCAGGCGTCAGCTGTTGTCGTGTAGCTTTGAAACAACCTTGTTAACCAAATCCATTGGGATCATAATCATCCCATGAAAACGCTCAAATTACGCATTAAAGACAAACACGCGGTTCAGCTAAATATCTTAGCTAGGTCAGTCAATTTTGTCTGGAATTACGTCAATGAGTTGAGTTTTAAACACTTGCAGCGTACAGGTCAATTCTTTTCAGCCTATGATTTGGCAGCTTACACTAAAGGCAGTGGCGAGTATCTACATCTACATAGCCAAACCTTGCAAGCCATCGCTGAAACCCACGCTAAGAGCCGTAAACAATTCAAAAAAGCCAAATTAAAATGGCGCACCAATAATCCAAAAGCCAAGCGCAAAAGTTTGGGTTGGATTCCTTCTCAAAAAAACCGCCATTAAGTGCTTAGGCACAAAGCAATCAGGTAAAAAGAGCTTAAAAACCACCATTCAACTCAGCCTTACTAAAGGTCAAAAACTCACTATTGATGTGTGGGACAGTTATAACTTAGCGCTCTATAGTATTAATACCTGTGAATTGGTGCAAGACAGTCGCGGTTTTTGGTATGCCTGTATTACGGTTAAAGAGTTTCCAACAGCGGTTTGTGGTGATGGTAAAGTCGGTATTGATTTGGGCTGTAAAGATGCAGCAGTGAGCAGTGATGGCGATAAATAAGACCTCCCATTCGCTTTGGCGATTTTCTGTATTTATTCGCATTTTATCTATATCAAAAATAAAATTTTAAATAATAAAAGCGTAATATAAGCAAACTTTTATCTATTAATTATTAATTTCATCATAATTAAGCCAAAAAACAGCCCTTATCTTGCCTTTTTCTATATCC
>NZ_DATIRM010000436.1:0-4209 GCF_035469765.1 Psychrobacter sp. | reverse complement strand
GGTACGCATCCATAGTCAAAAATACGTTGCTTGCTTTGACCGATACTTTATATTGATCAAAATTAAGGCGCTCTAATATATCAATATGACGCATTGCCGATTCAAGCATAGCTGCACCATTCGGCTCTTTATATTTACGCTGAATGTCTTTTTCTAAAGAGCCGGCATTGACGCCGATACGAATAGGAATATTGTAGTGCTTGGCACAGGCGACCACTTCGCGTACTTTGGCGTCGCTACCGATGTTACCAGGGTTGATACGCAAACAATCGGCACCCGCTGCCGCAACCGCTAAAGCAATTTTGTGGTCAAAATGCACATCAGCTATCAACGGCACGCTGACCAATTTACGAATTTCACCAAACGCTTTAACCGTATCCATCGTTGGCGTGGACACACGCATCAAATCTGCGCCTGCTTCTACACAGCGCTCAATTTGTGCAACGGTCGCCGCCACATCACAGGTATCAGTGTTGGTCATGCTTTGGACACTAATCGGTGCATCGCCACCGATCGCCACATCACCGACATATATTTTCTTGGTAAGACGACGGTTAATAGGTGCTGACGCTGACATAGGTAAACCCTTTCATGGAAGCAGTAATAACGAGAATAACAATACAAACGATAAATAAAGGTAATGGTATAAACTTTAAAAAAGACACCCAATAGATCAATTAAGGTGCTAACTCAAAACTGGCTTGGCTACCCGTTGCATAGCTGTTTAAAGCCACCGCTTTTTGATTGAGCATCAAGCGTACGTTATTAATATTATCGATCTGTATATTAAACGGTGGCATACCTGATAACTGATAATCACCCGCATTCTGCGAGCCCGCTATCAAGCTACTACCAGTCGCATCCGTAATAGTAACGACAGCAGCATCGGTCAGCTTAACATCTAAAGTAGCTGGGGCAACGTCACTACCGCCTAAGTTTAGCGCTGAACCTGAAGCGCTAACGCCTGTGATATCGGTATTAATAGCTGCGCCTTGTACTTGCTCAACTGCTGAGATACCTTCAGCATTAGATATGGGCTGCTCGGTGTTCTCTTTGCTAGCATTGCTGACCATACGGAATAGGAAAATCGCCAAAATAATGACACCAATAACCGCGATAATAAGCAACGGATTGAAGCGAATACGGTTATGTGTATCACGCTGTAGTGTGCCCATAGGACGCAGTGGCGAATGAACATTACTAGCCGAACGCGGTTTTAGCTCATTTGGGTACGCGGCATCAAAGCTACTGGCTATTCTTACTGGGTCAAGACCCAAATATTTTGCATAATTAATCGCAAAACCACGCGCAAACGCCGCTTTCGGTAGAACAGCAAAATCCTCATTTTCTAACGCTTTCAGATGACGTTTTAAAATAAACAATTCATTCGCCGCATCGTCCAAGCTTACTTGCTTGACTTTGCGGGCTTGCTGCAACATGGCACCAAATGATCCCTGAGCGTTAGAGTGAGTGTTCGATGATGGGGTGGTCATTTCCATGGTGCCTCTGGATTATTAAGCCAATTCTTTAGTTGTTTTGCTTCATCACTTAGCGGATAAGCGGATAAAAGTTGCTGTGCCAATTGTTGGCGTGTCTTGATGTCTTTTTGCGCTGCCGCCAACTTGATACCTTGTAGTAGCAATCGTGGACTAACGCCCTGCCCTTGCACCAATATCAAGGTCTCATCATAGAGTCTTTGTGCCTGCTGAATACGCTGCTGCTCAATTAATAAATCAACCAGCTCAATATGGGCAATGATACTATTTCGGTTACCATCTAAAGCACGTAGAAAAGCTTTTGCCGCTGCAGGATGGTCATTTAGCTGAAGATAGGTGCGACCTAAGTTCTCTAACGCACCAATACGACCTTCATAGCCAAGGGCAGCGCCTGCTATTTCGAACTGCTCTGCTGCCTCTTTATAACGCTTCATCTGCGACAGATAAACACCATAATTATTATGTGCTTGATCAAAATCTTTATCGAGCGCAATGGCTTTTTTAAAATATTGATCGGCTTTTTCAAGGTTGAGACGGCTGCCTTCTTGCTGCAACAAAACGCCCATCATATCATAAGCGGGCGCATGACGGCTATCTGCAGCAAAGGCTTTTTCGAGCTGTCTTTGGGCAGCATCGAGCTCGTTTTTTCGGATATATTGTGCAGCAAGTGTCGTGCGAACGCGAGCAATTTCTTGCTGATCCAATTTACGATTTTCATTGGGTTGCGTTGAGGTTTGATAAGGCGTGCCGTTGATTAAATCATTGGTAGGTGTGCTTTGGCAGCCAGATAGCAATAAAGTACTAAGCACGCCTGCAAATAATACACGCGGCGTGCTACTTGCATGAGAGATCTTAGCGCCTAAGCATTTTATTGCAGGAGAAAAAAATATTTGATATTTGAACTGACAAGAATTTTTAGAAGTCATCATGGCTACCATCATAAAACTGTGATTCAATGCGTTCGATCATCGAGGCATCAGTTTAATAGATTTAACCTCCATAAGTACAATTTAGTTGTCATTAATTGTCTTGTTCTCGGTCATTATCTATGATGACTACATATCGTTACCGTTGTGATGCAAAAAAGACAGCTAGGTGTTTCATTTAGATATGTCACCCAATTAAATGAAACACTTGCCTAATACTACCCAATCATTGACACCAATCTTATCAACTATTTTCGCGGTCTTTAATGCTTTGTTGCCAAGCGGCTGAGCGACGTGTTCTGTCAGCTACTTGCCCAACCAATTGCCCACAAGCGGCATCAATATCATCTCCGCGCGTTTGACGAATGGTACAAACAAAACCGGCTTCACTTAATATATTACTAAAGGCATGAATACGATTATTACTCGACTTGTCATAGTTTGCATGTGGGAACGGGTTAAATGGTATCAAGTTAATCTTACTTGGCAAATCACCTAATAATGCAACCAATTGTTCAGCATGCTCATTGCTATCATTGACACCGTCTAGCATGACATATTCAATAGTTACGTGTTTTTTATGGCGCGGATTGACTTCAAAGACGTAATTTCTTGCTGCTGCCATCAGCTGCTCTAATGGGTATTTTTTGTTAATCGGTACTAACTCATTACGCAGCTCATCATTTGGTGCGTGTAATGAAATCGCTAAAGCCACGTCAAGCTCCTGTGCCAACTCATACATCTTTGGCACCACACCTGAGGTAGATAGCGTAACACGGCGTTTTGATAAACCATAGGCATGGTCACTCAGCATCAATTCCATCGAGCTGACAACGGGACGATAGTTTAATAACGGCTCGCCCATGCCCATCATAACCACATTAGTAACGTTATTTTCCCATAAGCCATGGTCAACGTTATCTAAGCTGTCGTTTTCATCGGTCATATAAGAAGCGTTAGCGACCCATAATTGCCCGAGAATCTCAGCCGCTGTTAAATCGCGCTCAAAGCCTTGCTTGCCGGTACTACAAAAGCTACAGTCCAGTGCGCAGCCCACTTGCGAAGACACACACAAGGTTTTGCGACCATTTAGCTTACTATCATCTGCTGGAATCAATACCGTCTCAACCAATGAGCCGCCAGTCACTTCAAATACCCATTTGCGCGTGCCGTCTTCGCTATATTGACGATGAATCACTTTTGGCGGTATCACACAGGCATTGGCTGATAATTTATCACGCAATGACTTACTTAGATTAGTCATTTGCTCAAAATCTGTCACCCCTTGCTGATATATCCACTTGATGACTTGCGTCGAGCGAAACGGCTTTTCGCCAATACTCTTAAAGTAATCCGCCAATTGCGTTTGTGTCATACCTAATAGATTGGTTTTTGCCTGCGCCTCATCTACCAATTTTATGCTGTTAGCAGTTTTGGCTGGGACATGTTGGATAGGGGTTTGGACATTCGACATAATAAATAACCTTTTTGCATCTGCTGATATAAGCGATGCAATTGTTGAGATGGGCGGTGCTAGACGTACTCAATATATGAGTGCATAAGCAATCCGTTATGAGCGCATTTTTTATCAAAAACCGAAAGTAATATGCTGATAAAGGATTGATAACGCTTAATAAATATAATAATGAGGGAGAGGAGTTAAAATTTCAATACATAGTCAGACCATTATAATAGCTAAAACGGCTTATACCAAAAGATATAAGCCGTTTCGCTACACTAATTATTAATCAGCACTATTATTTATAATAGCGGCTATTAATAAAAAC
>NZ_DATIRM010000435.1:0-2787 GCF_035469765.1 Psychrobacter sp. | reverse complement strand
TTATCAGGCAGCTATGGTTTAGACGATTCTGAAGAGCGTCAACGTACCGTTGTCGGTTTTGATGCCACTTATATGAAAGATGGTAAAGTCTATAGTGAATACCGTATGCGTGATGCCATTAGTGCTCGCGAAGCAGAAGCTGCTATTGGTCTAAAGAATAAATGGTATGTACAAGAAGGCTTAACGCTAAATACTTTATTGGAACGTGTCGAATCTTTAGAAGGCGAAGAAGACAGCACTGCAACTGCAGCAGGCTTTGGGGTTGAGTATTTAGCGAACGAGAACTACAAAGCGTCAGGTCGCTTAGAAAAACGTTGGGGCGATACTAGCGACACCTTACTAGGTAGCGCAGGAGTCGCTTATCGTTATAGCGATGAGATTACTTTATTAGCCAAAGATATCTATTCAAAAGTTGATTATGATGATGGTCATCGCACCATCAATCGCTTTCAACTTGGTGCTGCCTATCGCGATTACGATAGCAATCAGCTTGATATGCTGGCCAAGTTTGAGTATCGCTTAGACGATAATGCAACTGGTGATGACCCTTATCAAAAGGATGCTATTGTCTGGTCATGGAGCGGTAACTACCATCCAACGCGCCCATTGACGTTATCAGGTCACTATGCTGGTAAATATACCGAATACGACGCTCAAGGTATCGCAAGTGACAATACCGCTCATGCTGTTTATGCTCGCGGCTTATATGATATTAGCGAGCGCTGGGATATCGGTTTACAAGCAGGTACATACTGGAATAAGCAAGCCAATGATTTAGCTTATCTAGTGGGTGCTGAGGTTGGCTATAGCCCAATGACCAATTTATGGTTATCGCTTGGTTATAACTTTATGGGCTTTGAAGATGAAGATATTGCTCATGATGATACCACTATCGAGGGCGCCTACTTTAGACTACGTTTCAAGTTTGATGAAGACTTGTTTAAGCGCGAAGACCCCCGTAAAAATAAGCGTTTAATACCCACCTCTACATTGTAATATAGCCAACTAGGATAAAGTTATCTTCTTGAGTAGCGCTATATAATTTACACTTCATTTTTTGATAGGTTTACAGCAATAGAATACGTTAGAAAACTTAAAAGCCTTATTCCATTAATGCTATATTTTTAAAGTAAATTGACTATAGTCTTTCATAAGCGATAAAATCAGTCTCAAATTACTAGCTCTGACATCTATTAGCTTATTACAAGGTTTTCGCATTATGCTTTACTCTGCTATAAAAGTAGCCATAGATAAAAAATCCAGATACACCATTTTATCAGCGGTCTTACTCTTGTCGACTGCCTCATGTGTATCAACCACAACTACTCAAAACAGCTTGAACCTTGCTACTGTAAACACTTCTGATTATTGCCAGAGTCAAGATTTAGAAGCGACTTATAAAAACCAGAATACGCAACAGCGTGCGATGAGCTGTATATTGGCTGAACTACAGCACTATCAGCAAAAAGACAAAACGGCACAGCAGCAGTACTTTGCTTATAAAGCCCAAGCTTGGCTCAACTATGCTATTCATAAAGATAGCATGAATAGCCGCTCGCTTACTGGACTACAAGCCGCACAATCTGCAGAAGCTATTTTGCAAGCCTTAAAGAATGGCTCAGAAAGCGATATCATGCTTATTGAAGATATCCCTGCGTCATCAGCATTAATGCGACCTGATTTATGGGCGACGCTAAGCGCCCTCAAAGACAGCGGCGGCATTGTAAGCGCTCCTCGTGAAATAGCATTTAGTGAAGTAGCATTAATATGGGCGGCTAATGACCAGTGCGAAAAAAACTCACGGCAGGCAGGCACGCATTTTCGTATGGCAGACCGCTGGCTTGAACAAGCACGCGAATCTTTTGTCAATGCTCATGACTCGACAACCAACGTGGCTTTAGAAGAGTTGATCGTCCAGTATTATGAGCAGTATGCACCTTTAGATTCAACTGACGATCGCTGTACGGGTCAAGTATTGCCGCCGCTCGATCAGATATAACAACATTAGTCTTCATGCTTTATCATCATATCTATTGATCACAATTTACCAATAAAAAATCCGACATAATGTCAGATTTTTTATTGGTAGTATATTCTATACTAAGATTAGCGATTTTTACGTGGTAGCTTCTCTGGCAAGTAACAACGCAGATAAGCGATCGACGCTGTATTCGCTTCTTGCAGATATTTATCGGTGATACGCTGATGACGACGATAAGAGACGGTAAAAATAGCATTAATGATACTAAAAGTAATCAATAACACATCTTGGATATCTTCAAATTTCGGCACTTCGTATTGCTCAGCCAAACGATCATAAACCAATTTTACTACTTGGTGATCCATTTGCTCACCAAAACCATCACCTTCAAAATCAGGCGTATTGGTATCAAAAATCAATTTGGCTTTGGTTTTGTCTTCATCAAAAATCTGTACACAGCGAGCAATCATCGCAGTGAGGTAGCCCTGCCACCTATCATACTTGACTATTTCGACCGTTCTTAATATCTCTAAGATATCAATGGCGTCTAAGAAACGCAATGCCAAAAATATGGCTTCAATATTTGGGAAGAAATGATAAGCAGACGCTCGTGGAATACCTGCTTCTTCACAGACAGCGGCAAGCGTAATATCATTGATAGCTTGAGTTTCACTCAGTTTTTTAGCACCCATCAATAGTTTTTGACGGCGGGCGCGCCCTTGTTGACTGGTAAACTTAAACTTATTAGGTACTAGCTTTTTTGCCAGCTCCGAGTCTACCAGTACATCTTCGATTTTGTCGTCTTT
>NZ_DATIRM010000434.1:0-5060 GCF_035469765.1 Psychrobacter sp. | reverse complement strand
CGGCAAAGCTTCTTGACTCTACTCATCAATTAGGACGTCCTACTGCAAAGATTGCTATCGCGGCTTACTTCATTGGTGCTGCTCTTGCGGCTTATTGGACCTTGATATCTCCTCCATCTTTTGGTGCGTCATTACCCGTCTTTATCATCACTGGCGGACTCTACTGGCTAGGCGCTACTTTGTTTACTCGTCCTAGTGATGTCATCGTCCCAGCTCAAGAGAAGCCTGCATTATGAAATTGATGGTTGCTCAAACGGATCCTTTATGGGCTGAACCTACGGCCAATCTAGAGGCTTTAGAGTCGCTTTGCCGCCTAGCAGTAGAGGCAAAAGTAGATCTGCTCGCACTGCCAGAGCTGGCGTTCACAGGCTACAATATCTTTGAGCGTCTTGATAGCTTAGCGGAAGCGATCGACGGCCCCATCGTTACCGAAGTTGCTAAGCTTGCTAGTAAGTACAATTTACATTTGCTATTCGGGCTCGCTGAACGGCGTCCCGGTGGCGAGCTGAGCAACTCTGCCATACTGATAGACGATAACGGGCAGCACCTCGCGACTTATGATAAGCGTTATTTATGGGATCGCGAAAACGTGTTTTTTACGGCGGGTAAAAAGTCCTGTGTGGTCGATACTCGATTTGGCAAATTGGGATTGATGATTTGTTATGACAACGAGTTTCCAGAAGTGGCAAGAGAGCTGGCGCAAGCAGGCGCACAAATCATCCTGTCACCTACAGCCAATATGTTGCCAAATGCAGAGCGTCAGGTACTACAAATCCGCGCTCGAGCGATGGACAATCAATGCTTTGTCGCTTGTATCAATCGCTCGGGCGAGGAAGGGGCGCTGCATTATTGTGGAAACAGTATCGTCGCTGGTCCTGATGGTGAGGTGCTCGGCAGACTTGGCTTAGCGGCTGGCACTGTGATAGTAGATATCGATCTTGCCCGTATCGATGAGAGTCGCACGCACCAAGACTATCTTCAAGACCTAAATCTTAAAGACTTGGATATCTTTAATGGAGTTGACTCATGACTGAACAATCACTACCGCGTATCAAACCAGAGAACTGGTATCGCACAACAGCGCTCAGCGATGGAATTACGCTAATCGACGAGCCGTGGATCAAACCGTTTTTTCGTTGTAACCTTTGGCACGTACGAGGAAGTCAGCGTGATTTATTGGTAGATTTTGGCTTAGGTGCTGTGCCATTGCGTCGTCACGTTGCTTTGCTCACTGATCGCGATATCGTTGGCGTTGCCAGTCACACCCATTTTGACCATATTGGCGCTGCGAGTGAGTTTGACTGCTGTCACGTACACTCTGCTGAAGCCCATATTCTCGCTGAACCAGACAATGCCCGTACTTTGGCGGATATGTTTGTCAACGACGAGATGTTTGACGCACTACCTCCTGAGCCTTACGCTCATTGCGGCTACAAAATCCCTGCACCAGCAAAAATCATGCAACTTGAAGATGGTGACATGATCGACTTGGGCAATCGTCAATTTGAGGTGATTCATACGCCAGGTCACTCGCCAGGTGGCATCGCCTTGTGGGAAGCTGCTAGCGAAACGCTCATTTCTGGCGATCTCATCTACGACGGTCCATTGATCGAAGATACATGGCACAGCAATATGTCTGACTATGCTAAGAGCATGCGACGCCTAAATGCTCTGCCTGTGCGTGTCGTTCATGGCGGCCATTTCCCTAGCTTTTCAGGTAAACGTTTAAACGTGATGATTGATGATTGGTTACGGCACCATGACTTGTAATTTGTAGCACTTAATTACTATTTAAAATAAACAGCTATTCCAAATAAATAATTTAATCCAATACTTATTGAGCTTTTTAGGATGATTGACCCATGACCCAATTGACACAAACACTTTCTTCATTGTCCGAAAACTTGTCTCTGACCTGTGGTGAGCTGTTGGTACAGTGGTTAGAATACTATGGTGTGGAGACCGTTTTTGGCATACCGGGCGTACATACGGTCGAGCTATACCGTGGTCTACCGAATACCGATATTCGCCACGTGACGCCGCGTCATGAGCAAGGTGCAGGCTTTATGGCGGACGGCTATTATCGTGCGTCTGGTAAAGTAGGGGTTTGTTTTATCATTACCGGTCCCGGCATGACCAATATCATGACAGCGATGGCGCAAGCATTAGCGGATTCTATACCGATGCTGGTGATATCTAGTGTCAATAAAGTGCAGGATACCGGCAGCGGTGAAGGGCACTTGCATGAGCTACATGATCAACAAGGCATGGTCAGTAAAGTGGCGCTCATGAGCAAAACCATCTGGCAGCCTGAGTCATTGCCCAAAGTCATCGCTGAAGCTTTTGCTTTATTTAATGGTGCGCGTCCGGGACCGGTTCATATCCAGCTGCCTATTGATGTGATTACTGCTGATGCCAGCCATGTCGCTAAGCCGCCTAGTTTGAACCATCTGGCGAATGGCCAAGCTGATACAAGTAGCTTGACTCTACCGCAAGTAATGAGACCGCTCCCGAATCCTGCGCAGTTAGACCTAATTGCCCAGTCATTAAAAACAGCAAAAAACCCAGTACTGCTTTATGGTGGCGGCTGCGTCGATGTCGATTGTGATGCGCAAAAACTGGCAGAGCTGATAGATGCGCCAACGTTTTTGACCATTAATGCCAAAGGTCTGCTACCACCTGGTCATCCGTTAAGTCTGGGTAGCAATCAGTCATTAGCAGCAGGTCGCGCTGTGATTAGTGAGGCGGACTTGGTCTTAGCGATAGGGACTGAGCTTGGCGAGACTGATTATGACGTCTTCTTTAATGGCGAGTTTAAAATCAATGGCACACTGATTCGTATCGACTGCGATGCTCAGCAATTGCAGCGTCCTTTTAGAGCGGATATTGCGCTATTGTCAGATGCGCAAATGGCCATCAGCGGTCTATGTGCTCGCTTAGAGAATCAACCGCTGAATCATCAAGCACTCGTGCGAGTAGCTGAGTCAAAACAGGCGTTATTGGAAGAAATGACACCAGATTTCGCTGGTCAAAACGCACTGCTACAGCTGATTCGAGATGAAGTAACAGACGTTATTTTTGTTGGTGACTCGACGCAGCCTGTCTATAGTGGCAATCTTGGCTTTGAGGCGTTAGCAACGCGTCGATGGTTTAACTCATCGACGGGATTTGGCACTTTAGGTTATGGTTTGCCTGCGGCTATTGGCGCTATGATTGGCTCGAAAGCGCCGGTTATTAGTCTGATTGGTGATGGCGGGATTCAGTTTACCATTGCAGAACTCATCTGCGCCGCTGAGCTTGAACTGCCATTGATTGTGTTGTTATGGAATAATCAAGGTTATGGGGAGATTCGCCGTTATATGGAAGAGGGCGGCTTACCGCTCATTGGTGTTAATATCAAAACCCCAAATTTTGAACTACTAGCTGCAGGCTTTGGCGCAGGCTATCGTAGAATAACTGCCAAGCAACAGTTACTTAAGGCATTAAAAGAAGACATCACAGGTACTCAGCCATTCATCTACGAAGTTGATGAAGCTGATGAGTTCTTGACTGAAATAGGTAAAACATTTCGCTGCTTCAGCTAGAGATGTTATTGAGAGTACTACTAAGAATAATACGAAGGATAACGGAAGCTAATATTCACGGCGAGTTACTCAAGGAAGAACGTTTACGATGCCAAATTCTAACCGCTCATCTCATGATCTGAGTGCAGTGCCGGCAAGCTTGCTTACAGATTTATCAGCCGTGGTTGGTAGCAATCATGTACTGACCAAGCCCAGTCAGCAGCAGTCTTATGTACAGGGAGCGGTAGAATCTACTACTCAAGCAGTTCTGGCGGTTGTCATTCCAAAGACGCTCGTGGCGCTGTGGCGTGTCATTAATATTTGCGCCGCAGCAGACGTGATTATCATTGCTCAAGCGGCAAATACTGGACTGACAGGCGGCTCGACACCTTATGGTGATTATGATCGAGCAGTGATTGTCATCTCTATGCAGTTGCTGAATGGCGTTTATTTGCTTAATGATGCCAAAGAAGTTATCGCCTTACCAGCAGCAACTCTGCAGCAATTGGAGTCGACACTTGCGCCACTCGGGCGTGAGCCGCATTCAGTATTGGGCTCTAGTTGTGTTGGGGCTTCGGTGATTGGCGGTATTTGCAACAGCTCCGGTGGTATGCTGGTACAGCGTGGTCCTGCCTATACTGAGATGGCACTATTTGCCCGTTGTAATAAAAAAGGTCAGTTCGAACTGGTCAATCACTTAGGCGTTGAGTTAGGGGTGCATCCAGAAGAGATGCTTGAGACTCTACAAGCTGGCACGTTCGATAAAGAATTCGTTGATACTAGCGAAAATAAAGTCTGCACAAACCATCATTATCAGCATAAAGTACGCGACTGTGACGCAGATACGCCCGCCAGATTTAATAATGACCCCAATGGATTATATGAAGCATCTGGCTCAGCAGGCAAGGTCATTATATTCGCTGTTAGGGTCGCGACATTTGCCAAACCGTCAAAAGAGCAAACCTTTTATATCTCAACTAATAACGCTGACACCTTAACTAACCTACGACAAAATTGGTTAAAAAGCGACTTAAAACTGCCAGTTTTAGCAGAGTATATGCATCAAGATTACAACGATATCACGCTGCAATATGGTCGCGATACTTGTCTCAGTATGCGTAAATTGCCTGCCAGTAAAATAGGGCAATTGTATCGTTTACAAGCAAAGATTGGTTATTATCTGAACAAATGGCATTTGCCAAAAAATCTGCCAGACCGCGTGCTGCAACTCGCTTCTGTTTTTATGCCAACATCTCTACCTAAGATTCTTGCGCAACAATCACTCTCTTATCGTTATCATTTAATCATCAAAGTAGCAAATGATGGTGATAGCAATATCGACCGTCATACAAGCACTGCCAATAACAATAACAACGAAAATCATATCAATGCTGCTCAAAAATTCTTGCAGACCTATATGCAAGAACAGCAAGGCGCATTGCATATCTGCACAGAAGAACAGGCACAAGCATTATTGGTCTTTCGTAGTGCCGCCAC
>NZ_DATIRM010000433.1:0-4716 GCF_035469765.1 Psychrobacter sp. | reverse complement strand
AGATATAGCAGGTGTCACCGCATTTTTTGGGTTGTCTAATAGAATGGCAATTGTGATGAATATGCAGTCCAATGCAGAGTTCTATACGATGGCACGTGAAGTAAGAAAGTAAGTATTATTTAAACCAGTTAAATAAGTACGTCTCTAAAAACAAAAAATCCAGCACACAGGCTGGATTTTTTTATTCAATAAGTGCTTTAAGAAAGACTTATTTACTCTGGAACCAAGTATCGGCTTTGCTGCGAGCGCTAGCGATATCAGCATTTGATAAGTTTAATGCCAATTGACCGATTTTGCCGCGGGCTTTGTTACGGACTTTTTCATCAAGCATACCGTCACGGGCAGCCAAGTCATACCATTTATAGGCATCGACGAGATTTTTTTGCTTTTCATCTAACAGTGCAAGCGTATAGCTGGCACGGTTATCACCACGCATAGCGGCTTTTTCTAACCAAGAGCGTGCTTGTTGTAGATTTGGCTGCACCCCTTCACCGCGTAAGTACATGATGGCAAGGTTTAGCTGAGCAGGGGCAACGCCTTGTTGAGCTGCTTTAGTGTACCACTGAACGGCTTGTTGAGTGTTTTGGGCAATACCTTCGCCTTTTTGCAAACGCTTGGCTAGGTAAAATTGAGCGTGGTCATTACCTTGAGCGGCGCGACTAGATAACTCACTGACAGGCATTAACTCAAAACGTGAAGTATCAAGTGGCACGTTCGATATTAACTCAGCGTTGGCAAAACCTGCACAAGAAAAAATGGCAGTAAACAACGCAGCTTTTAATAATTTCATAGCAGCTCCAAAATTAGGCAGTTAATAAGCAAAAAAAATTGTCCCGCTAAAAGTAGTTAGACGGCGATAACAATTAGGCGATATCTTGCAATAACCATTGACCTAATGATTAGCAATATAATTCATCGTTGTAGTATGGCAATGGACGCCAATTAAGCCGATAAACGGTCATAATCGGGGTGTCATCGACACTATTTTGCTAGCTTAACACCCAAACTTACGAAACTCAAATACTAATTACATGATTTAATGTCTACCTATACCGCATTGTCCTCAATAAAATCATAGAGTTACTTTGGTATAAGAATATATTAAGACACTATTAAGGTTAAAAACCGTGGTTATAGATGTCAATGTAACCTTTAATAAAAGGCAGTCAATACTCATGCTATTCAGGTTTTTGTTTACTAACGCGATAAATAGCCACATCTGCCAGCAGGTTTGGCGCTTGTCTTATCAAAGCTGTCATCAGCGGTGAATGACCTTTTTCAGAATCACTAACTGCAAAACGATTGATAATATGAATATCATGCTGCGCGCACAATTTCTCAAAGTCTTTAAAGGTGCATAGATGAATATTTGGGGTGTTGTACCACTCATATGGCAGCGCTTCTGAGACCGGCATAATACCCTTTAGTCCCAAATGTATACGGTTTTGCCAATGGGCAAAGTTAGGAAAGGTAATGATTGCTTCACGAGCGACGCGCAGCATATCAAGCAACAGCACATCAGGTGATTTTACTGCTTGTAGCGCACGCGCCATGACCACGGTATCAAAACTACTATCCGCAAAACGCGCCAAGCCATCATTCAAGTCTTGCTCGACAATAGATAAACCGTTGGCGATTGCTTCATTGATTTTGTCTTCGTCAATCTCAAGTCCGTAGCCAGTTACGCCGCGATTTTGCTGTAAATGCGCAAGTAGCTCGCCATTACCGCAGCCTAAGTCGAGCACATGTGAGTGAGGAGCAATCCAACGCTCAGCCAATTGATGGTCCATTCTCATGAGCGTGCTCCTGATGTTTTCTGCCTGCTTTTGTTTTGGTCAGCAGCCATAAATGGCGCATTTAGGAAGCCTTTGACAGCGCCCATATAACGCGGAATATCAAATAAGAAAGAATCGTGACCGTGCGGCGCATCGACATTAATATAGCTAACTGGTTTGCCGGTTGCCATCAGCGCATCGACAATCTCTTGTGAGCGCTCGGGAGCGAAACGCCAATCCGTAGTAAACGACACCACTAAATATTGGCACTCAGTATGAGCAAATGCGGCTTTAAGTGCGGTCAGCTCTTGATGGTTGCTTGCACTTATATTATCGATATCCGCACTGTTAGCTAAAGTATTTGCCAACTCATTTTCGCTACTATCCGCTTTTACTGACTCCGCAAGGGAAGCAGCTAAAAATTCTGGTGACGATGTAGACGAATCTACAATAGACTCTAACGGATAATCACGCGTCGGGTCAAAATAATCTAGCGCTTTGGTCATGAGTAAATAAGTATTGGCATCAAAATTTTCACTAAAGCGCTCGCCTTGATAGCGTAGATAGCTTTCGACTTGGAATTCGACATCGTAGCCATACATAAACTTGCCCGACTTTAAATCACGCCCAAACTTGGCTTTCATCGCATCATCGGTCAGATAAGTAATGTGTCCTACCATTCGTGCAAGGATAAGCCCGCGACGAGGGTAAGTACCTGCTTGCAGATAGCGTCCGTCTTTAAAATCTGGATCTGATAAAATAGACTGGCGCGCCACTTCATTAAAGGCAATGTTTTGTGCAGACAGCTTAGGTGTACTGGCAATAACCACGCAGCGTTTTAGTCGCTTTGGATAGTCGACCGCCCATTGCAAGGCTTGCATACCGCCCATGGAACCACCGACGACAGCATGCCAGACGTTAATGCCTAAGCGATCTGAAAGCATGGCTTGGGTTTTTACCCAGTCCTTGATGGTGACCAGAGGAAAATCAGGTCCATATACTTGTGCTTGACTGCTATCTGGATTTACTGATGTTGGACCAGTAGAGCCAAAACAGCTACCAATATTATTGACACAGACCACAAAGAACCGATTGGTATCGATGGACTTATTGGGTCCGATCATATTGTCCCACCAGCCAGCTTTCTTATCCTCATCGCTATGAAAACCTGCAGCGTGATGACTGCCTGATAGAGCATGGCAAATAAGGACAGCGTTTGACTTGTCGCTATTGAGCGTACCATAGGTTTCGATGATCAAATCGAATGATGATAAAGTGCGATTGCACTCTAAAGTTAATGGCTCAGTGAAATGGAAAGTCTGGGGCGTAACAATGCCTACTGAGTTCAATGATTCCTCAGTGTTAATTGAACTTTTGGCATTGCTTTTATCTGTAGCGGACTGGTCACTGGTATTATCAGGGCGTGCGTTCAAAGCTACCTCACAAGACAACAATTATCAATAAAATAAGAAGGGCACTCTATCGACAACTCATTTTGGCGATATTTTTTAATGGTTTTAGCTAAAAGTGGTTTATCTATACTGTTTCTTTGGCAATGTGCTTGCCTATTGTATGGTGATGCGCATATGAGTACAACCTTCAAGCACCGTCTTTCACGCTTATTTTATATCAGGAAGTAAATCAAAAAAATGCTAGGCTACTATCATAAATTTAGACGATATCAACACCGGAAAGTCGCAATAACTTACGTATCAAATTGTATAAGCGCACTTTTTCGATGCGTTATTAAGGGTTAAAATGCTACACTTATCGCGTGCTCATTTAATACTCACTTAATAATCCTCCTTTATTGACCTAATAAGAAAAAAGTGCTGCTATGAAACCTGAACTGCCTCCCCGTATTGCCGTATTACTTGTGAACCTTGGTACACCAGATGAGCCGACCGCGCCTGCCGTCCGTCGTTATCTCAAACAGTTTTTGTCCGATCCGCGCGTGATTGAAATCCCAAAGTTTTTATGGGCAATTATCCTCAATCTGTTTGTGCTGCCAAGTCGCCCAAAGCGTGTAGCAGAAGCCTATGCCAGTATTTGGGATGGTGATTCGCCGATGCGTAACATCCTTAACACGCAAGTTGAGATGTTACAGTCGCGTTTAGCTGAACGTGCGACGCCATTTCGCGTCTCTGTCCATGCGGCGATGAGCTATGGTAATCCAGGTTTGCCTGATGTTATGGACAAATTGCGTAGTGAAGGAGTTGACCACTTTGTCATGTTACCGGTGTTCCCTCAGTATTCAGCGACTTCAACGGGAGCCGTCTATGATGCGATGACCAAATGGTCGCTGAAGCAACGTAATTTGCCCAATATGACCATAGTCAAAGATTACTTTGCTCACCCTTTATATATCAAAGCACTGGCAGATAGTATCCGCCGCTTTCAAGCTATACATGGCAAACCTGAAAAGCTCATGTTTAGCTTCCATGGTATCCCACAGCCTTATGCCGATAAAGGCGATCCGTACCCGAGACGCTGTAAATGTACCGCTGCGCAAGTCGCTCATGAGCTTGGTCTAAAGGAAGATGAATGGATTATCAGTTTCCAGTCGCGCTTTGGTAAGCAGGAGTGGATTAAGCCCTATACCGATGTGGTACTCGAAGACTGGGGTCAGTCGGGCGTACGTTCGGTACAGATTCTTAGCCCTGCATTTTCGGCAGATTGCCTAGAAACTTTAGAAGAGTTGGCCATCGAAAACCGCGAGACTTTCCTTCATGCAGGCGGGCAAGAATACCATTATATTCCAGCGCTCAATACTGATGAAGCGCATATAGACTTGTTAGAAGCAATGAGTGCACCATTGGTACAAGGTTGGGCGGGGACGCTAGATGGCTGGGCATAGAATCTAAAGCAATGAATCTAAAGTAATATGCGGATATTAGATAGAGCAGCAAAAAATACCGAACATGATGTTCGGTATTTTTTA
>NZ_DATIRM010000432.1:0-1629 GCF_035469765.1 Psychrobacter sp. | reverse complement strand
CTTGGAACAGAAAACCTCAAAGCGGCAAGCCTTCATGCTGAGCAAAGCAACTTACAAGACACCTTGCGCTATCAGCATATCCCAGTTGAAGCCTTGGCTGCTACCCATGCAGGTCAATTTGATGTGGTCACCTGTATGGAGATGCTAGAGCATGTACCAGATCCAGCCGCTATCGTAGAAGCTTGCTTTAAGCTGTTAGCGCCAGGCGGAGTTTGCGTCCTATCAACGATTAATCGCAATCCAAAATCTTATCTGTTTGCTATCGTTGGTGCAGAGTATGTACTGCGCTTGCTTGATCGTGGTACACACGATTATGCTAAATTTATCACACCAGCGGAGCTTGATAAAATGGCGATTGATGCCGGATTTACGCGCCAAGATATCATTGGACTGCATTATAATCCATTGACCAAGCGCTATTGGTTGGCTCAAAACGTCGATGTCAATTATATGATGGCAGTACAGAAACCTCTCGCCTAAACCCTTTTATTACCTTAACTAAGAGCCTTTGTAATGAGCCAATTTGTAAAAGCGGTCTTATTTGACCTAGATGGGACACTGATTGATACGGCTGCCGACTTTGTAAGAATCATTGGTAAAATGAGTGGTGAAAACGGCTGGCAAGCGCCGTCTGAGGTAGAGATTCGTGAGCAAGTCTCTGCGGGTGCTTCGGCTATGGTGCAGCTCATGCTGCACCATAATGACCAGACTGATTTTAGTGAAGAGACGTTGCTTGAGTTTCGTCAGCAGTTTTTGGACGATTATGAAGCCGATATTTGTGTGGATAGTTGTGTTTTTAACGCCCTTGAAGACGTGTTAAGTGCGCTTGAAGAAAAGGGTGTACCATGGGGTATTGTGACCAATAAGCCGCGCTATTTATCAGAGCTATTACTAGAAAGAATGCAGCTGGACACACGCTGCGCGGTTTTGGTTTGCCCTGACGATGTGTCGCGCTCAAAACCTGACCCAGAGCCTATGTATGCGGCGCTAGAGAAGCTTGGAATTCCTCGCGGCGCTGCTGAAAGCGTGATTTATGTTGGCGATCATATCCGTGATATCGAAGCTGGCAATGCGGCTGGCATGCCGACGATTCTAGCTGCTTATGGTTATATTCCGCCTGAAGATCAGCATAACCTAAAAAGATGGGGCGCAGATTATATTATTGATACCCCTGAGCAATTAAATAAATTATTACTGTCTTCTGGTAAATTTGATTATTTATAATTCAAATGAGCCATAAACTCAGCGTGTTTTTAGTCATTATGTTAACAACATAGCCTGATGGTTAAAACTAGCCCATTTACTAAACGATAAGCAGTGAGTAACGCCATGAGTGACAATATCAACCTATTAGCGAATCAGTCAGAAAGCCATTCAGCCGAAAATGTAGAGAACCATCTGGACAGCCAGCAGAATGATTTGCAAGCGTCTATAGCCACTTTAGCTCACGATGATATTCGTAATTTTGTGCCACCTGAAAACTGTTTAGATGGCAAAACCATCTTGGTGACAGGGGCGGGCGATGGCATTGGTCGTGTTGCGGCGTTGACCTATGCACGCTATGGGGCAACGGTGCTGCTATTGGGCCGCACTAGTAGCAAGCTTGAATATGTATACGATGAAATTGAA
>NZ_DATIRM010000431.1:0-1827 GCF_035469765.1 Psychrobacter sp. | reverse complement strand
TAAATTGTACAGTCGATACCAAATAAAATAGATACACGACATTATGACGCGGAACTGGTACAAATTTTTCTTGCTTGCTGTGCCTGCGCAGACAGAGGCTACAAAAAATTTACCCCAGTCCCGCTAATGCTTTTTTATATTGGCCTAACTGTATCTAAACTCATATCAGACCCGTTAAATAAGAGATTTTGCATGACCGTCAAGCCATTTGCTCACACCCTAAATGCTGCAAAACCTGCGCCAAAAAAATACGCTTTATCAAGTCAATCAAACAAGAACGCCGCTGCCCACTTAACTTCCGATCCACTAACTTCTGACCGATTGACCATCGGCAATGCCGTTTATCACTTAGCAGACCATACACCGATGATGGTGCAATATCTGACCATGAAAGCCAACTATCCCCAAGCATTATTACTGTACCGAATGGGTGATTTTTACGAGTTATTTTTTGACGATGCCAAACGCGCGGCACAGATATTGGATATTACTTTAACCCGCCGTGGTACCGATAAAGCTGGTAACACCATTGCCATGGCAGGCGTGCCATTTCATGCAGCCGACAGCTATATGGCAAGGCTTATTGCCGCTGGACAAACGGTGGTGGTCTGCGAGCAAATTGACGAATCAGCAAGCAATATATCCAACTCCCCTACAATGGGCGATAAGCAAAAGAAAGATAAAAGCAAATCTGCTGCTGGCAGTATTATGCGCCGTGAAGTGGTCAAAACTCTGACCGCAGGGACGATTACCGACGATGCGCTGATTGCGCCCAATCATACCCCGACTGTTGTTGCTATTGATATTCTGACACCCAAAGCAAATAGCAAACAACCTTTGCAAGCCGCCATTAGCCAAATGGATTTAGCCGCTGGAACGTTAACGACGCAAACACTTAGTGCCAGCTATAGTAACAGCCATGATGACATTGAGGGGCTACAAACCCAAATGCTCACGGTGTTAGCACGCTTTGCTCCTAGTGAATGTATCATTAGCGAAGCACTCAATGATAGTAATAGTAGTAATGGCGAAGATTGGCTGCTATGGTTACGTCAAAATCTCGACTGCCCTATTATCGAAGTTGCGGCTAATGACTTTCATCGTCAACATGCTAGCGCGACACTTTGTCAGCAGTTTGAGGTTCAGCGTCTTGATGGCTTAGGTTTAGGATCAGGCATTAGCGATGCGCCATTGGCTCAATCTAGCTGTGCTGCCCTTATTCACTATGCGCGGCAAACCCAGCAACGTCATGTGCCACAGATTAATCAGCTGATTGTAGAGTACAGCGATGATTATTTGATTATCGATGCCAATAGTCAGCAAAACCTTGAACTATTTACTCCTGTCAGCAGCAATGGTACATCACTAATCTCTGTACTGAATCACTGCCAAACACCGATGGGACGACGCTTACTCATACAGCAGATGAAACGCCCATTGCGTCAGCATGCACGTATTAATTTGCGCTTAGATGCGATAGCGAGCTTATTAGATAGCGATAATAAATACATACAGTCTGAACAGACTAATCTAAGCGTGGAAAATAGCTCATTAGTCGTGAGATTACGCGAAACGTTAAACACTATTGGTGATATTGAGCGTATCAGTAGCCGTATCGGGCTGATGAGCGCCAAGCCGCGTGACCTGCGTAAGCTTGCTGATGGTATTGCTAGTAGCACTCAACTAACCAACTTACTGACGGCTGCAGGTATCAGCCATGAGCATGGTGGTTTATTACCCATGCTCATGCAGCAACTGCCAGCCCAGCTACCTGCCGTGCAATCTATAGCCGAGCTGATTGAGCGCGCCATTATTGCAGAGCCACCG
>NZ_DATIRM010000430.1:0-6669 GCF_035469765.1 Psychrobacter sp. | reverse complement strand
GTGGTACCCCAGACTCTACACTTGCTGTACACAGTACTTTGGTATCACCAAAGCTGACCAATACTGACCCTTCGGCATGCTTAGTATAATGGCGCTCAAAGGTGATTGAGCGAAGTTGGTTAAGCTCACGATTGTCAATACGCATAAAATTTCCTAGTACGAGGTTGTAAAAGCTGGATTATAAAATAAGAGGTTCGTCATTACATGGCTGACTAGTATTTGTTTGGTGGGGCATTATTATCATTACCAGACCACCATAAAAAAATAAGCGCACACGCTAGCAGACGTAAATATGACGATATCCTAACGTGACAGCGGCGTAATAGCAAGATTCTCTCAAGCTATTACGCCGCTGCTTTAGCAAGATTTAGCGTTAACTTTATTCTAACCCTTCCATCTTACGCAATTCTTTACGTAGGATTTTACCGACGTTTGATTTTGGTAATTCATCAACGAATTGGATATGACGTGGGCGTTTATAACCGGTCAATTGTTTTTTACCAAAATCAATCAGATCTTGCTCAGTGACCTCGCCTTTTTTGACGACGAACAGTTTTGGATCTTCACCGCGATCATCATTTGGAATACCTATAGCGCCGCACTCCACTACTCCTGGATGCTCACTCATAGCTTCTTCGATTTCATTTGGATAGACGTTAAAACCAGAGACCAAAATCATGTCTTTTTTACGATCAACGATTTTGATAAAGCCTTTTTCATCCATAATACCAATGTCACCGGTTTTAAAGTAACCACTGGCCGTAAAGCTTTCCGCAGTTTCTTCTGGACGGTTTTGATAGCCAATCATGACTTGTGGACCTTTCACACAAATCTCACCTCGATCACCTAGTGCAACCACATTTTCATCATCATCGATTAAGATCACATCCGTACTAGACGCAGGAATACCAATTTTGTTAGTAAATTCGGCAATCGTTATCGGGTTAAAGGCAACCACAGGTGAAGTCTCTGACAGACCATAGCCTTCAACAATAGGTAAACCAGTGATTTTATGCCACTCTTTTGCCACCCTAGGTAATACTGCTGTACCACCACCAATAGAGGCTTTTAAACTAGAGAAATCTAAATCAGCAAAACCTTCTTTATGTACCAAGCCATTAAACAAAGTGTTTACGGCAGGGATAAAGGCCGGTTTGTATTTGCCCATCTCTTTAATCAGACCATCGAGGTCACGCGGATTTGGAATCAGCAAACCAGCAAAACCTTGGTACATGCTATACATCCCGCAAACCATAAATGAGAACACATGGTATAACGGTAGTGCTGTCAAAATGATATCATCAGAGTCCACATCCTCTTCAAAAGCACTATTAATAACCGCACTAATTTGTAGCATATTAGCGACCAAGTTACCGTGAGAAAGCATCGCCCCTTTAGCCACACCAGTCGTACCGCCAGTATATTGTAGTAATGCCACATCGCTTAGGTTTAAATCAGGGCGCTTATACTTGCTGGCTGATACGGCATTTAATGCCTGCTTAAAACTGATACTCTCTGGTAAACGATAAGCGGGAATCATTTTTTTGACATGGCGAGCGACTAGGTTGACCACTGGCCCTTTGATCGTGCCCAGCATATCACCAATTTTACAAACGATGACATGCTTCACTTGAGCTTTATCTTCGACATCTTGATAAGTTTTGGCAAAATTTTCAATGATAAACAACGCTTTGGTACCGCTGTCATGCAGCTGATGCGATAGCTCACGGCTGGTATATAAAGGATTGATATTGACCAAAATCATACCAGCGCGAATGATACCTAGCATAACGATAGGATATTGCAAGACGTTGGGCATCATCACCCCAACTTTATCACCCTTAACCAACCCTAAAGACTGCAAGTAGCTGGCAATTTGGCGGCTATATAAATCCAATTGCTTAAAGCTGATTGAAGCACCCATGCAAATATAAGCAGTTTTTTGACCATAACGGCTAAAGTTACGCTCGAACACTTCCAGTAAAGACGTACTGTCATCTGGCATATCGATGGTCGCATCGATGCCATATTTCTCATAAGCACTGAGCCACGGACTGTCGCTTGCTATCGTCGGCATGGTAGGAAATGTGTTCATTCCAGCCATTGATTGAGCATAATTCGCAGCTTTAGAGTCTGTGGTTTCTTTATTGATACTGTCCGTCATAATGTTCCTTAAATGTTACCGTTAAAATATAGAATATATGTGCTGACCTTACCATGGTTGCCAACCACGTATTTATAAAATGAAAAACTTGTGAATAAGAAGCTTTTTCGCTCATAAGCGAACAGATGTTTTTATTCACAAATTTTGTAAATCAAAAGTTACGACCTTCACGCTAAACTCTATTATCTACTAGCAAAGCCGTTAAAAAATAACATGGCATAATCGCTTTATAGTAATATTTTTGTGACGGTTTGGAGCTAAAAAAGTCTGAAAGCCATACTATTTCATCGTTAAGTACCAAAATATATCGGCACAAACTATATCAGTCTTACGGAAAATTCTCTATGACTACTACCAAACAATCAGGGAAAATAAAAAATGATAAGGTCCTATAAAAGCGACCTTATCATCATTGATAACTATCCTTTACGACTGTATTTCATAGCCATTTCTACTGGCTAGCGTATCAATTATTAAGCTATTTGCATCTCTGCTTATTATGGATAGTCAAAAATGCAAACGGATAGAAATGATCCATACTTGATGGTAAATTATCTAACCGTGGTTCTTTTCTTCAAGTACACGCAAATCTTTGTGTAGAATTTTACCGACGTTTGACTTTGGTAACTCATCGATGAACTCAACATAACGTGGACGCTTATAACCGGTTAAATTTTCTTTGCTATAAGCAAGCACTTCTTCTTTCGTCAAGCTGTCATCACTACGCACGACATAGATCTTTGGTACTTCGCCGCTCTTTTCGTCTTCGACACCGATGACACCACATTCCAAAATCTTCGGATGGGCTGACATCACATCTTCTACTTCGTTTGGATACACGTTAAAGCCTGATACCAAAATCATATTCTTTTTACGATCAACAATTTTAAAGTAACCTTCTTCGTCCATCACGCCGATATCACCTGTGAGGAAGAAACCATCAGAGGTCATAACTTCAGCAGTCGCATCTTCACGCTTCCAGTAACCTTTCATAACCTGAGGGCCACGGATACCAATCTCACCGCGCTCACCGAGGGCAACTTCATTTCCTTCGTCATCCAAAATAGCCATCTCAGTAGCAGGCATTGGCAGGCCAATATTTCCTGAAAACTCGCCCATACCGGGTGGGTTCGCTGAAGCAACTGGCGAAGTCTCTGACAGACCATAACCCTGAAGGATGACATTACCTGTTACTTGCTGCCATTTAGTAGCAGTGTCTTTTAATACTGCCATACCACCGCCCATAGACATCTCAAGCTTGCTATGGTCTAACGCTTGGAATTCTTTATTATTAGCAAGCGCTGTAAACAAAGTATTTACTGCTGGGAAAAATGCAGGTGGATAGTCTTTATATGCTTTGATCAAGCTTGGCAAATCGCGCGGGTTTGGCACGAGCAGACCGATACAACCGCGGTATAAACCATACATACCGCAAACAGTAAACGAAAAAATATGATATAGCGGCAGAGCGGTCATAATAACTGGCTGCTCATTACTATTATCGAATTTATCAAAAGCAGCGCCTAGATACGTATCGCTTTGGATCAGGTTGGCTACCAAGTTGCCATGCGTTAGCATTGCACCTTTCGCCACGCCTGTAGTACCACCCGTGTACTGAAGCACAGCCACATCGTCGAGACTGATATTATTAGGACGTTTGTAGCTTTTAGCAGAAAAACGCTTTAGTGATTTTTTAAATTTAACACTGCCTTTGATATGGTAGTCAGGCACCATTTTTTTGACATAACGAACAACGGCGTTAACGATAAAACCTTTGAGCGGGCTCATCATATCGCCCATTGAAGTTACGACCACATGTTCAACCAAGTCTTGACCGATATTTTCATAAGTCTTGGCAAAATTTTCAAGCAAAACTAGGACTTTGGTGTCTGAGTCTTTTAACTGATGCGCCAGTTCTTTGGTGGTATAAAGTGGATTGACGTTGACCAATGTCATGCCAGCACGTAGCACCCCTAATACAGCAACGGGTAGCTGTAAAATATTGGGCATCATTACCCCAACTTTATCGCCCTTGACCAATCCTAGCGACTGTAGGTAGGCTGCAAATTGTTTACTATAGAGGTCCAACTCGTCATAAGAGAGCTTAACATCCATACATACAAACGCAGTTTTTCCTGCATAATTAATAAAGTTTTGCTCAAGTATGTCGATTAAAGACGTATTGGCTGGTGGCATATCGATATCATACTGAAGGCCAAGCTTCTCATACGTTTTGACCCATACTTTGTCATTGCGACGAATTTGGTTACCTTGATTTTCCATAATCTTCTTACTCCTAATAAATGTCCGACTGTTGGTCTAACCCATCATAATATGACAAACATAAAAATCCGGCGCACAAGCTAGCTACTATGATGGCAAGCAAGGCTCACGATATAAATATGTCGCTATAACTCAACAATTTAGCGGTGAATCACTCTTTGTTGTTTAACATACACACTTTATACAAACTACTCAATATAAAAGATTGCTACCTGAGTGCGCAAAGTAGCTTGACTAGTCATAATACTATCTATATCAATTAGTTAATCTTATGTACTAGCGAGATCACCAAAGTATGTTTGTTGATACTAAAGTGTAATATTTACTGCTTATTGTCTATTATTGCCACTAAATCACGCTGTAGACTACAAGGATTTATGCTAGTCATTTGACTTTCTTTTTAAAAAAAGTTGCCGACATAAGCAAAAATTTCAAACCCTAAAGATAAAAGTCATACCAAAAAGCCGGTAAAGTACGATATAAGCGCTATGTTCAGCACGTCATGAACTGTCGTCTATTCTGACTTACACCTTTTTAATTACGCCAATATCCTTTAGGATAGCACCATCCTATTTGCACGATTGCACCATTTATTGATACCTAATAAAACTGATAAGCGAACCCTATTTTATGTCCGATATTATTGATCACACGCTTGACCCTATCCTTACAAATGAACCGATGGATACGCGCTCAGTGGCGGAATTCGCTGAGCAAGCGTACCTTAATTATGCCATGTACGTCATCATGGATCGGGCGCTGCCCAATATCGCTGACGGTCTAAAACCCGTGCAACGTCGTATCGTTTATGCAATGAGCGAGCTTGGGCTAAAATCTACTGCCAAGGCTAAAAAATCTGCACGTACGGTCGGTGATGTGCTGGGTAAATACCATCCTCATGGTGATAGTGCGTGTTATGAAGCAATGGTACTCATGGCACAGCCGTTTAGCTATCGCTATCCACTCATCACCGGTCAAGGTAACTGGGGCAGTCCAGATGATCCAAAATCATTTGCCGCCATGCGTTATACTGAAGCTAAAATGTCTGCTTATGCCAATACGTTACTCGCGGAACTCGGACAAGGTACGGTCGATTGGCAAGATAACTTCGACGGCACCATGCAAGAGCCGACTACTCTGCCCGCTCGCCTGCCCAATATTTTATTGAATGGTACGACCGGTATTGCGGTCGGTATGGCAACGGATATCCCACCGCATAATCTTAATGAAGTCGTTCGCGCAGCGATTCGTCTGTTAAAAAACCCTGAGCTATCGGTTAAGCAACTCACCCAGTCAATACCAGCGCCTGATTTACCGACGCCTGCTGAAATCATCACCAGCAAAAAAGACTTGCAAGCGATGTATGAGACTGGTCGCGGCAGCTATAAAATGCGCGCAACGTTTCATATTGACCCTAAAGAAAAAAATCTCGTCATCATCGATGCGCTTCCTTACCAAGTCTCTGGCAACAAAATCCAAGAGCAAATTGCTAAGCTTATGACCGATAAAAAGCTGCCTTGGATTACGGATATTCATGATGAATCAGACCACGAAAACGCTTGCCGTATCGTGCTTGAGCTACGTTCAACGCGGGTCGATGTCGATCGCGTGATGAGTCATCTGTTTGCCAGTACCGACCTTGAGAGCAACTATCGCGTCAATATGAATATGATTGGCTTAAACGGTAAACCACAGGTCAAAAACCTCAAGGAAATTCTAGAAGAATGGCTTGTTTGCCGTCGTTCAGTAGTCACGCGCCGTTTGCAATATCGTCTCGATAAAATTGATAAACGCTTACATATCCTTGCAGGTCTATTGATTGCCTATCTTAATATTGATGAAGTCATTCGCATTATTCGCGAAGAGGACGATCCAAAATTATCGTTAATGCAAGACTACGATTTAACCGATATTCAAGCGAATGCTATTTTGGACATTCGTCTGCGCCAATTAGCAAAACTAGAAGAGATTGAGCTGCGCCGAGAGCAAGACGAGCTGGCTGCCGAACGCGCTATTATTCAAGAATATCTAGATAATCCAGACAGTTTAACTACTCTAATGATTGATGAGCTCACTGCCGATATGAAAGAACATGGTAATGAGCGTGTATCACCACTGGCAGAACGTGAAGAAGCGCAAGCGTTAAAAGAATCTGATCTCGTACCAAGCGAGCCTATTACTGCTGTGTTATCAAAAGCCGGTTGGATTCGTGCTGCCAAAGG
>NZ_DATIRM010000429.1:0-1619 GCF_035469765.1 Psychrobacter sp. | reverse complement strand
AATATCTAAGATCATGTCATTATCACCGATGGCATCAACCGGCTTGATGGTAGCAACGGCTTTTTGTAATGAGCCAGTAAAGTCACCAAAGTCGATATCATTTTTATCTGCAACGACGACATATTCAGGTAATAAAATCTCAGTTTTTCCCATGATATCACGGGCAGTATCGACCAAATCCGCTTCATAAAGTGAGGCGCCAACGCTATAACCTTGTGCAGCCAAGAAAGTATTAGCAATACCGCCACCAACGATAATCTGTGAGCAGAGCTCAGCCAAACTGTGCAAAACTTCTAGTTTAGTTGATACTTTAGATCCACCAACAATTGCCAACATTGGCTGTGCTGGCGTTTCAAGCGCTAAGCTTAAAGCATCAAGCTCCGCTGCCAATAAAGGTCCTGCGCAAGCAATTTTGCCTGCTTGGTGCATCGCCTGGGTTACGCCTTCTGTTGAGGCTTGAGCGCGATGAGCGGTACCAAAAGCATCCATCACAAATACATCGCACAAATCAGCATATTTTTGGGCAAGCACTGCATCGTTCTTTTTTTCGCCTTCATTAAAACGTACGTTCTCAAGTAATACGACCTCGCCAGCTTTGATGGCGACGCCTTGAGTGAGGTAGTCACTATTGAGAGTAACAGGCGCGGCTAGTTTGTCGCTTAAATAGTCAGCAACGGGCGCTAATGAATAGATAGCTTCAGGACGTCCTTCTGTCGGGCGACCCAAATGCGAGCAAACAATCACCGCTGCGCCCTTCTCTAACGCCATCTTAATCGTCGGCAGGCTGGCTTGTAAGCGTGCGTCACTAGCGACCTTACCTTCTTTGATAGGCACATTGAGGTCTTCACGAATCAACACTACTTTATCGGTCAAACTCAGATCGCTCATACGCAAAAAATTCATTACCTGCTCCTATACATCATCTGTTATTAATCTGTTTGACGGTTAGCTTTTATTACATCTTTAGCAAATCTATTTAATCAAATCCTATTGCTGCTGGTTTTGTAAGACCGATCTAGCAAGAATTTAAGGCGGTGTATTCTAACAGTTTTCTGACCCGCACTCATACGTAAGCTAAGATAAATTTTGCCCTAGGCAGTTTTATCACCTTAAAGTGGCTTACGGCTTCAGTAACATTTTGTGGTGGCACTGAACCATTTATCTATCTATGATAGATAGTATATTTACACGATAAAAATAATTCTTTAGGAGAAACCAATGAATATCGACCTCAAAACTGCCGAACAAGAACTATTAAAACTCAAAGAGGAATATGAAACTCGTATTGCTAAGATTGAGGATCATATTAAAAATCCACAAGATGACCTTAACGAGCATTGGGACGACCAAGCCATTGCTTATAGTCAAAATGATATGCGTAAGAACTTAATGGTTGAAGCACAGCAAAGTCTGATCCATGTACACAACGCTTTAAGTCGTATTGAAAATGGTACTTATGGCGAATGTGAAGTATGCAATGAGCCTATCGAGCCACAACGCTTGCGAGCCTTGCCTTATGCTACCTTATGTATGGAACATGCTGAATAATGTTTAGACGCTATTTTCAAATGCATTTCTTAACAAATGAGTTCCTTAATAGGCAGGCGAATTCCATGTGT
>NZ_DATIRM010000428.1:0-3837 GCF_035469765.1 Psychrobacter sp. | reverse complement strand
ATCCTGACTACTCACGTGATGTACTGGTCACCAACCGACGAGGACGACTATTGTGTTAGAAGCTTATCGTAAACATGTCGCAGAACGTGCTGAGCTAGGAACTGTACCACTTCCATTAAATGAGAAGCAGGTAGCAGAATTGGTTGAGTTACTCAAAAACCCACCAGCGGGCGAAGATGCGTTCTTGATGGACTTGCTTGAAAATCGTATTCCTGCCGGTGTTGACCAAGCTGCCTATGTTAAAGCGGCATTTTTAGCAGCTATCGTTAAAGGTGAAGCGACCTCTTCACTCGTTAGTAAGAAAAAAGCGGTTCAAATCTTGGGTACGATGCAAGGTGGTTACAACGTTCAACCTTTAGTTGCTGCTCTTGATGATGCGGAAGTAGCACAAGAAGCTGCCGATGCGTTGAAAAAAACCTTGTTGGTATTTGATGCGTTCAATGATGTGACCGAAAAAGCCGAAGCGGGCAATACTGTTGCTAAAGAAGTCGTTCAATCTTGGGCAGACGCTGAGTGGTTCTTGAGCCGTGATGCTGTACCAGCAAAGACCACTTACACGACGTTTAAAATCACTGGCGAAACCAATACCGATGATTTGTCTCCTGCGCAAGATGCGTGGAGCCGTCCTGATATCCCATTACATTCATTAGCCATGCACAAAAACTCTCGCGACGGCATTACTGCTGACGTTGAGGGTGAAATTGGTCCAATGAAGCAAATTGAAGTATTAAAAGAAAAAGGTCATCCATTAGCCTATGTTGGCGACGTGGTAGGCACCGGTTCTAGCCGTAAATCTGCGACCAACTCAGTATTGTGGTTGATGGGTGATGATATCCCTAACGTGCCAAACAAACGTGGTGGTGGTCTAGTACTAGGTAACAATATTGCACCTATCTTCTTCAATACTATGGAAGATTCTGGCGCATTACCAATCGAAAAAGTAGCGGTTGATAACCTAAATATGGGCGATGTGTTTGACATCTATCCGTATGATGGCAAAATCACCAAGCATGACTCTGATGAAGTATTATCAACCTTTAAGCTAAACTCGCCAACATTGCTTGACGAAGTTCGTGCTGGTGGTCGTATTCCACTCATCGTTGGTCGTGGTTTGACCAATCGTGCCCGTGAATATATGGGTTTAGGTCATTCAGACGTATTTGCTAAGCCAGAAGAGCCTGTTGATACCGGTAAAGGCTTTACACTAGCGCAAAAAATGGTTGGTAAAGCTTGTGGTCTAGCAGGCGTTCGTCCTGGTATGTACTGCGAACCAAAAATCACTACCGTCGGTAGTCAAGATACCACTGGGCCGATGACCCGTGATGAGCTAAAAGACTTAGCTTGCCTAGGTTTCCAAGCAGATTTAGTGATGCAGTCATTCTGTCATACCGCTGCTTATCCAAAGCCAGTTGATATCGAAACTCAGCATACCCTACCTGACTTTATCATGAACCGTGGCGGCGTAAGCTTACGTCCAGGCGATGGTATTATTCACTCATGGTTGAACCGTATGTTACTTCCAGATACCGTTGGTACTGGTGGTGACTCGCATACCCGTTTCCCAATCGGTATCTCATTCCCAGCGGGTTCTGGTCTAGTCGCCTTTGCTGCTGCTACTGGTGTTATGCCACTTGATATGCCTGAATCTGTCCGTGTTCGTTTCATCGGTGAGCGTCAAGCCGGTATCACGTTACGTGACTTAGTCCATGCGATTCCTTACCAAGCAATCAAAGAAGGTCTGCTAACTGTTGATAAGAAAGGTAAAATCAACGAGTTCAATGGTCGTATCCTTGAGATCGAAGGTCTTGAAGACTTAACTGCTGAGCAAGCGTTTGAATTGTCTGATGCGTCAGCTGAGCGTAGTGCTGCTGGTTGTACGATTACTTTATCTGAGAAGTCAGTTGCCGAGTATCTAACGTCGAACATCACATTATTAAAATGGATGATCTCAGAAGGCTATGGCGATGCGCGTACTATTAGCCGCCGTATTGAGCAAATGCAAGAATGGCTTGCGAATCCAAGCCTGATGCGTGCTGATGAAGATGCAGAATATACCATCGATATGGTTATCGATATGTCTGAAATCAAAGAGCCGATTCTTTGTTGCCCGAACGATCCAGATGATGCGAAAACATTGGCTGATGTCGCTGGTGACACCATTGATGAAGTATTCATTGGTTCATGTATGACTAACATCGGTCACTTCCGTGCTGCTGGTAAATTGCTAAAAGATGTCCCAGCAGGTTCTTTGCAAACTCGTCTATGGATTGCGCCACCGACCAAAATGGATGCGCGTCAATTGATGGAAGAAGGTTACTATAATATCTATGCACAAGCCGGCGCTCGTACTGAGATGCCAGGTTGTTCATTATGTATGGGTAACCAAGCACGTATCGCACCGAACTCTACTGCGGTATCGACATCAACCCGTAACTTCCCGAATCGTTTAGGTCAAGGTGCTAATGTATATCTAGCGTCAGCTGAATTGGCTTCTGTTGCTGCGGTACTTGGTAAATTACCAACCAACGAAGAGTATCAGCAGTATGCTGGTATGCTTGATAGCATGGGCGAAGAAGTGTATCAGTACATGAACTTCGACCGTATGGAGTCTTATACTGAAGAAGCAGATAAAATTAACGTTGCTCAGTTGAGCTAAGATTTTAATACACACGTTAAAATATATCTATAAGAAAAACCCGTATCGTCATGATGCGGGTTTTTTTAATGTAACCCAAAAGAGTGGGTGTCCGATATGACTACTTCTATGTATAATAGATCAGCAGGCGGAAACCGTGGCTCTGCAATTCATTTATCTTTTTCTATCTCGGGACGGACCGATACTTTATTAAGCACATATGTGCTTTGGAGTCTTGGTTGATTACTTTGTCCCCCATCAAACGTCGTTTGGTCTATGTGACGGTTTTTGAAATCATTGCTATCATCTCATCTACTTTGGTTCTTATGTTGTTAAGCAACAGTAGCGCCGCAGAATCTCTACCAGTTGCTGTGATGGTGTCATTGGCAGCGGTGATTTGGAATTTTATCTACAATACGGCGTTTGAAAACTGTGAACGACGTAAGCAGGTAACGCAGCGCACGTTCTTCATACGTAGTGCCCATGCGATAGGTTTTGAAGGCGGATTGGTTCTGATTTGCCTACCGCTATATATGATTTGGTACGATGTTGGTTTTATCCAGGCATTTATGATGGAAGCTGCGTTACTGCTATTTTTCTTAGTTTATACTTTTCTCTTTACATTGGGTTTTGACAAAATATTTACCTTACCGCATCAACATAAAAATACCTCTATTTCTTAATAAAGAATAATATTGTTGGAAGTTATTGCAAATATTTATTGTTTAGATATTCGTTGTTTATAATGCTTTACCCAAAAAAAGACTACCTAATGGCAGCCTTTTTTTGATGATATTGCAAAGAGCAATGTTATCAGTTTTTATTTACCCTGATAAACCGGCTTACGCTTTTCCATAAAGGCACTAATACCTTCTTTAAAATCATCGGTTTTAGCAAGCATCGTTTGTTGATCTACTTCCATCTCTAGCGCTTCATTCAAACCCATATAAGCATGCGTATTAATCATATGCTTCATCGATGCCAATGCTTGGCCGGGAAGGTTGCTTAGACGCGTAGCCAACGCCAACACGCTAGCATCCAAATTCTCTGCGCTAACAACGTCATTAACTAAGTTTAAGCGTGCCATATCTTCCGCTTTTAGCTTATCACCCAACATCACCATCTCAGTAGTCTTTGCGACGCCAATCAATTGATTCAATAAATAAATACCGCCAGCATCCGGAATCAGACCGATATTGACA
>NZ_DATIRM010000427.1:0-2516 GCF_035469765.1 Psychrobacter sp. | reverse complement strand
CATAAAGTCATTAATAACCAACTTAAACAAATAGAGTCACAGTGGTTTCGTGATTTGAAACCTGCATTGTTATCACAAAATAAGCAGCGATTTTATATTGTCTCATCGCAGTACATTAAAGATGTGGACGGCTTTGTCAGTGAGCTACAATATAGAAATGAGCAACGTCAGACGTGGCAGCAAATCCTGCAAGTTACTTCGTTAATGCTGACGGTTATTATTATGCTAGTAGGTATGCAAAAACTGCGTCAAAACATACTGATACCGGTACAACGTCTGATAAAAGCCAACAGTCAATTTAAACGAGGCAAGCATGATACGCGAGTATCTATATCAGGCTATAAAGAGTTTAATGAGCTGGGCGCTTCCTTTAATGATATGGCAAGTACGATTGAGAACCATCAGCGTTCGCTTGAGAGTGAAGTGCAGGTAAAAACCCAGCATTTGGTCAAAGCCAACCAAGTGCTGTCGCTATTTTATGACTTCTCAAAATCGCTGACGACCAACCAAGTGAGCTTATATCAGCTCGATGCCTTGATTGCAGATTTCAGCAAAACCTTGCCGCATTTAGAATTTACTTTGTGCATACAGAATAAATATATCACTAATAAGAATGCCATCGTTCTACACGGCGAAAAAATGAAAGAGCTGTGTAAAAAACTTAGCTGTGAGAATTGCGTCACTAAAAATGGTTAACACACCACATCCTATCCTATCATCCATCAACAAGAGGAGTTTGGAGAATTACGTGTACGACCAAAGTCGGTGCTAGTAATTAATCGCTCTATTATTTCGGATGATGCTAATGATCGGAGTAATAGTAATATAGCGCCAGAACAGCGCATTAACATGACGGAAGCGGGAAGGAGTATCTTCCCATTTGTCAGTGCTGAGTTAGATGCGCAAAATAACGAGCTAATCGTATCGCTGACCAACTTGATTAGCACCGCATTATCATTACGTAAACAAAGACAGCAAGAGCATCAGCTGATTTTATTTGAAGAGCGCTCGACCATTGCTAGAGAGCTACATGATTCTTTGGCGCAGTCGTTGTCTTATTTAAAAATTCAAGTCAGTGTCCTTGAAAGACATCTGAAAAATGCTGCCAGTGAGCCAGTACAAGCGCCAGTGTATAAAAATATTGAGCAGATAAAAATGGGGCTAGGTTCTGCTTATCAGCAGTTAAGAGATTTATTAGTGACTTTTCGCTTGACTATCGATAGCGATAATTTTGATGAAGCACTGCACGAAGCCGCCAGTGAGTTTGCCTTAAAGGGTAACTTTAATATGATGGTACACAATCACATTATGACGCTTAATTTAAGTGCCACTGAGCAGATAGATTTGATTCAAATTGCTAGAGAAGCGTTATCAAATATTAGCCGTCATGCAAAAGCGCAAAATGTAGAGATTCATCTAGCGTATGAAGACGGTGATAAGTATATCGTCATGAGTATCATTGATGATGGCATTGGCATGTCTGGGAATGTCGACCAAACCCAGCACCACGGCTTAATGATTATGAAAGAGCGTGCCCATAATATCGGCGGCGAACTCATCGTGACCGATAATCAACCGCATGGCAGCATTGTTACAGTCAGATTTGAACCCAACTTTTTTGATGAAGAGAGTAATAAAGACGCTTATTTATAACCCCATAAAATTGTGGTTTGAGGCGATTGATTTATCTTTTGCGAAGTTTTTATTTTGCATTTTTTGATAGCGTATTTTGAGAGATTTTTTCTAGCAAGTTTCATTTAGAATAGTGTTTTCAATCAATCGTTTTTGCACATTTTAATACTGAATCATTAAATTCTTGTACCATTTTTTTTAATTTGTGAGTATGTTATGAGCACCAAAGTTTATACCAGCACGTCGCCCGCTCGCCTATTATTAGTTGATGACCATCCGATGCTACGTCGCGGTATATCTGAGTTATTAAGTCTTGAAGACGATGTAAAAGTCGTTGGCGAAACCAGTAATGGTCAAGAGGCATTAGCATTTTTAGAAAATAATGACGTCGATTTGGTGATACTTGACCATAAAATGCCGGTGCTTACCGGTATCGAAACCTTGAGAGAAATCAAAGCCCGAAACATCAATACCAAAACTGTATTGTTCACTGTTTCTGATAGCGGCGAAGACGTGCAAGAGGCGTTAAAATTGGGCGTCGATGGCTATCTGCTAAAAGATATGGAGCCTGAGCTGATTATTATTGATATCAGAAAGATACTCCGCGGCGAGCTGGTCATCAGTCCTAATCTAGCCTCAATACTTGCCCAAACGTTGCGCACACCCAGTATCCAAGATATTGCCAGTAATCTGACCAGTAGAGAGTTACAAGTGATTCAGATGATTGCTGAGGGGCTTAGTAATAAGATGATTGCTAATAATTTAGATATCGCCGAATCAACGGTAAAAGTACACGTCAAGCATATCCTCAATAAAACCGGTCTACGAACACGGGTAGAAGCGGCGGTGTGGACGGTTAACCATTTATCTAAATAGCTTGTAAC
>NZ_DATIRM010000426.1:0-3732 GCF_035469765.1 Psychrobacter sp. | reverse complement strand
AGTAGTCGCACACGCGCTGAGTAGAGCAAGAGCAGGTAGGGCAACAGCAACTTTAGTTAAGGTATTCATAGCTTTCTCCAAAATTATATAATTTATAATGTATTTTTTATTAACTATGCGTTAAGCATATATCGGACATAGTAACGAAAACACCTTTTGAGGAATGTTAGAAATTGTTTGTGACATGTTCACTTCGTTACTTAATCACTGATTACTGTAACGTTTATTTAGGAAATTTTTAGATTATTGAATTGATTGGTTAGATAATACGCATCGGGAGATTAAAATCCAATAAAAAAAGCGCCTATCAACGTGTGGTTGATAGGCGCTTATCTAATTAGACATTAGCTAATAGACGCTTTTTATCCACTGTAGGACAGTAGAACATTGGCGATCTAATTACTTGGTTTTACGCGGTGGTAGACCCGTATGCTGAGTTTGGAAATTGCCTTTACTCACATTCTTTTTGCTACCAGCGCTTTTGCCCGCAGTACCTTTATTTGACCAGCTGTCAGCTGATTTATTACTGCGTTTCACTGAGTCATTACCTAGACGGCTGTTTTTCTTACGCGCTGATTGGTAACTGTCTTGCGCGGCATCACGACCTTCTAAGCTGGCATTAAATGGCGGGATTAAGCAGCCACGATTTTTGCCAATCAAATCACCGCGACCCATATCTTGTAGCGCTTTACGCAGCATTACCCAGTTTTTTGGGTCATGATAACGTAAGAAAGCTTTATGCAATTTGCGCTGCTTACCAGATTTGACAATATCCATGTCACCTTCGTCACGGCTGATTTTATGCAGTGGGTCTTTATGGGTGTGATACATGGTGGTCGCGGTCGCCATCGGGCTTGGGTAAAACGCTTGTACTTGGTCAGTGCGATAGCTATGACTTTTTAGCCAAAGGGCAAGGTTCATCATATCTTCATCTTTGGTACCCGGATGGGCAGCGATAAAGTAAGGAATCAGATACTGCTCTTTGCCTGCTTCTTGGCTGTACTGCTCAAACATGGCTTTGAATTGATCATAGCTACCCATGCCAGGCTTCATCATTTTCGATAGCACGCCTTCTTCAGAGTGCTCAGGCGCAATCTTTAGATAGCCGCCGACATGATGACTGACCAACTCTTTGACGTATTCAGGGTCTTTTACTGCCAAGTCATAACGCAAGCCTGAAGCAATCAGGATTTTTTTCACGCCTTTGATATCACGCGCTTTTCGATACAGCTTGGTCAAATTACTATGATCGGTAATCAAGTTTTCGCAGACATCAGGATAGACGCAAGAAGGCTTACGACAGTTTTTCTCAATTGTCTCATCTTTACAGCTGAGGCGGTACATGTTTGCCGTTGGTCCACCAAGGTCAGATATTACCCCAGTGAAGTTGGGCGCGGTATCACGAATGGCTTCAACTTCGCGCAAGATTGAGTCTTCTGAACGGCTCTGAATAATACGCCCTTCGTGCTCAGTAATAGAGCAGAAAGTACAACCGCCGAAACAGCCGCGCATGATATTGACCGAAAATTTAATCATGTCATAAGCAGGGATACGCGCATCACCATAGCTTGGATGTGGCAAGCGCGCATATGGCAAGTCAAACACATAATCCATCTCTTCCGTTGATAACGGAATCGGTGGCGGATTGAGCCACACATCGATAGAGGTATGTGAATTACCCGCACCGCTACTATGACGCTGCACCAATGCGCGTGCATTACCCGGATTGGTTTCAAGATGCAAGATACGGCTGGCATGGGCATAAAGTACAGGGTCAGATTTAACATGCTCATAATCCGGCAAGCGAATAACGGTTTTCTCACGCGGCGGCATCTTTATCTTATGCTTGCGCGCTGTCATTGGCTTATCAAAGCCACGCATTTGTACGACTTGCGTCTCTTCATCGACTTGGTCAGTATTCAAGATTTTATTGGTCACTGGCTCGGACACAAATCCTGGATATTGCCCTGACATTCCTGATATTGATTGTCCAACAGGAGAGTCGCTAGGCTTATCTTGTTCGATTGAGCAGCTATCGATGTCTTCGGTCATCACATATGGGTTGATAATCGGATCAACACGACCAACCGTATCGACATCATTACTGGCAACTTCGGTCATGCCCGCTTGCCAATGACGGCGCGTCGGCGTGAGCAGATACGCTGTACCGCGCAAATTGCTCATTTGCTCAAAGCTATAGCCTTTCGATAAACCATGTACCACATCGACGATTGCGCGCTCAGCATTGCCATATAATAAGACATCGGCACGGGCATCAAGCAAAATACTACGGCGCACTTTATCTGACCAATAATCATAATGCGCAATACGGCGCAAGCTGCCTTCGATACCGCCTAAGATAATTGGCACATCAGGATAGGCTTCACGGCAGCGCTGACTATAGACGATAGCCGCGCGGTCAGGACGTTTGTCCGCGACATTACCAGGAGAGTAGGCGTCATCACTACGAATCTTACGATCAGCGGTATAACGGTTAATCATGCTGTCCATGTTGCCTGCCGTCACGCCATAAGCATAGACAGGCTTACCCAATTCCATAAAGGCATCTTTACTCTTCCAATCTGGCTGAGCAATGATACCGACGCGGAAACCTTGTGACTCTAGTAAGCGCCCGATAATCGCCATACCAAAGCTTGGGTGATCGACATAAGCATCGCCCGAGATAATGATGACGTCACAGGCATCCCAGCCCAGATCGTCCATCTCTTTGCGGCTCATCGGCAGATAGGGCGCTGGCTCGTAGCAGCTCGCCCAGTGTTTGTCATAATCATAAAGTGGCTTGGTGCCTTGCTTAAAGGCAGTGCGGGCGATGGTATCGGCAGACATGGGCGGACCTGTTAATTAGAAAATTGGCACTAAAAATACAGCCCTTATTACTCACTGATAATAAAGGCGAATTTAAAAGCGCTCATTTTAACATGAATCGCCCTCACTATGCGATAAACGATTGGCGATAAGTTATTGATAGATTGAGATAAACTGCAGTTACAAAGTAAGCTGCTAGCCTAGCAGGATAATGGTAAAAATAGCTTAAGCAGAACAATCATCTCATCAGCTCTATAAAGCTCATGTCTAAATAATCTTATCCATGGTAGTTCAACTTATATAGTAGTAGATTTTATAAATCGCCACATAGCCATAGGAAATAAAAGAACAAAGTATCAACACAATCTAGCCGCCACTCTTTACGTTTTTGTTTGACCCAAGCCCACATCTGCTCCCACTCGAGCACAGCTCTCGCCTTGCGCTCGGGCAAAGCCGTGCTTTGCTTGATCCTCGCTCATATCCATAATGATCACGCTGTCTTTCGGTAGGCTTGGTAGCAGCAGTTGTGCAACCCAACGATGGAATACATCGCTATTTACACTGCGATCATAGAGTCCAACAGCGAATAGCTGGCTATTGTAAATAGCGCCTATCGCATTGGTTTGGTTTTTAAGCTGCCAGTTGTATTGTCCAAAGCATTTTTCACCTTTGTTAGAATAACCGTAAGGCCTGTTCTCATGAGATTTCAAACCACTTTCATCAAGATAGATAATTGGCTTATCATCAAACTTAAATTGCGCTAACTTTTTAAGAAATATAAGATGTTTTTCATCATCCGCTTTTGGATGCATTAAGCTCTTTTTTTTGAGTGATGCTGATGCGCTTCAAGGCGATGCCTATCGCTCTTTGAGTGCAGTTAAAACGCCGAGCTCGCTCGTGCTGATA
>NZ_DATIRM010000425.1:0-2334 GCF_035469765.1 Psychrobacter sp. | reverse complement strand
GGGCTAAAAGTAAAAAATTAAAACGAAAAAAGTTAACAGGTATAATGAGTACTCACTGTTCAGGTTTTCCGTTTAACGCTCTATAAGAAGGTTTAATCATGAACGCTTTAGAACTAAAAGTACCCCCTGTCGCCCAGGTCGTTATTACGGCAGCTGCTATGTATGGTATCTCTAAAATTATGCCAAGCTTACAATTCCCGTTTAGCGGCTCAACTGCGCTTGCGGTTGGTTTGGGTGTGATAGGATTGAGCTTAGGTATTATGGGTGTAGCACAATTTAGAAAAGCACAGACCACACCTAATCCGCAGGCGCTTGAGAAAGTATCTAGTTTAGTGACTAGCGGTATATATCGATATAGTCGCAATCCTATGTATTTGGGATTGGTGCTTATCTTATTAGGTTGGGCGTTCTATCTGTCTCACTTTCTTGCGTTTATGCTATTGCCAGTTTTTATACTATATATGACCCGTTTTCAAATCCAGCCAGAAGAGAGGATGCTGGCACGAAAATTTGGCAAGCCGTATCAGGCTTATCTAAATAAAGTGCGGCGCTGGATTTGAGGTATAGTAAGTAAAGATTTTTATGGTAAATAAATTAACGATAAAATCAGGGAAATGATGTCCTGGAAATGAAAAATATACCTTTTGGGATTACTGACTGGACGATAGTAGAAATCAAAGGTGAAAATAGCACAGGGCATTGGAAGACTCGAGATTTTAACAATATCAATGTGCATATGGTTGAGTACTCTGCGGGCTATATTGCCAGTAAAGCCATAAAAATAAAAATGAGAATATAAAATGCAGCTAGAAATAAATGTCATTGACGCCTTTACGGATACCGTTTTTAAAGGAAATTCAGCAGCAGTTGTTATCACGGAAAACTGGTTGTCTGATAATTTGATGCAATCCATTGCTTTTGAGAATAATTTATCTGAGACAGCCTTTATTGTTCTTGATGATGACGGCATCTATCATATCCGTTGGTTTTCACCTTTTACTGAGATTGCGTTCTGCGGACATGCAACTTTAGCATCTGCTTTTGTCTTATTTAAGAAAAATCCTAATTTAGACTTCATTAAGTTTTCAGCCACAGCAGTTGGTATATTGACCATCGTACAAACGGATACTGGCAAGATACAAATGGACTTTCCCAACACTAAGCCTGAGAAAGTCAACAATATCCCTGATAGTTTGCTGGCAGGACTATCTATTGCACCAGTCGAGGTCTATAAAAACACTCAAGCGTATTTTGTGATTTATGGTTCGGAGTCCGATGTATTAAATGTAGAGCGCGATAACGAGCAGCTAAAACAACTTGCGCCTTTAAATGTGGTGGTGACTTGTCAGGCTAAGTCTGCTAACTATAAAAACTATGATTTTATTTCACGTTATTTTTGGCCAGCCAATGGTGGCGATGAAGACCCAGTGACGGGTTCAGTTCATACAGGGCTTGCACCATTATGGGCAGAGCGTTTGGGTAAAGATGAATTAATCGCTTATCAAGCATCACGTCGAGGCGGGGTTTTAGATTGTGTGGTCGCTGGTGATAGAGTCATTATTTCTGGTCATGCTGTGCAGTATATGACAGGATTTATCACCGTTGAGGAGTCGTAGGTTTGACTGATTTAAAAACCGTTGGTCTGTTTGCGCTGACCGCATTGGCAGAGATTGCGGGTTGCTATTTGCCTTATTTATGGTTGCGAGAAGGTAAGTCGATTTGGCTGCTTGTCCCTGGCGTACTAAGTTTGGTTGCTTTCGTTTGGCTATTGTCTTTACATCCTACCGCAGCCGGTCGGGTTTATGCCGCTTATGGCGGTGTCTATATCTCGATGGCGATTTTATGGTTGTGGACGGTGAACGGTATCAGGCCGACCATGTGGGATATATTGGGCTCGGCAGTCGCGCTATTAGGCATGGCAATTATCATGTTTGCACCGCGTAGTACTTAGCATAAAGGCAGCACCTAGCACAAAAAAAATGCCAATCAAACCGTGAGGTTAGATTGGCATAGCTGCAACCAGCGTACTGATGCACTAAATATTAATGTTTACCTAAGATACTACCATTATCATCTTTTTTAGATTGTTTAGCGGCTTTTTTCTCTTTTGCCGTTAATAGCGGTTTCTTTTTCACGTTCTTTTTACTGTCTTGACCTTTACTCATAATTTTTTCCTTTTGAGAAGTAAATACCTTTAGAGTCAAAGTGTGTAGACCCAAAGGTGATATTTACGTCGTTGACGCAAGCGTTATATACAATACTCAGTATAGCCCTAAGCCTCAGTGATAGATAGCTCCTGCACAATTGAGCTACGATGTGATACAACCGTTTTTA
>NZ_DATIRM010000424.1:0-2888 GCF_035469765.1 Psychrobacter sp. | reverse complement strand
TACCATCTAAACTGGCGATGATCAAAACCAATATCGTCGTTGATATCTACCGTCTACCAGCCTATATGCTGACAGTAAAACCATACTAAATAGGTCGTTCAACGATTTTCAGATTAGTAACAACTGGGATAACTATAAATTTAAGCAATTATAAACTCTAAGAGTAATAACGTTAAAAATCAGTATAAAATATAGTGTTAATAGAAAAGCATGCAGACACAAAAAATTGCCAAACATCTATAGACGTTTAGCTCATATCAACTGATTTCAATAACAAATAAGTGTGCTTGCATGTATATCGTCTGTCCTTTTGATGGGTATCCACCGTGTTGTTGCTTACGACTGTTGGCAGACACAAAAGGTCAAGCTACGAATTATAATAAAAAAAAGCCAGTAATGCAAGGCATTACCAGCTTTTTTTCGTACTACCGTTAAACTATTTTAGTTCAACAGTTGCACCAGCTTCTTCAAGTTTCTTTTTCAACTCTTCAGCTTCAGCTTTGTTAACGCCTTCTTTGATTGAAGCTGGAGCGCTTTCAACCAAATCTTTCGCTTCTTTCAAGCCAAGACCAGTAGCTTCACGTACGGCTTTAATTACGCCAACTTTCTTCTCGCCAAAGCTGGCAAGAACAACGTCAAACTCTGATTGCTCTTCAGCAGCAGCAGCAGGACCAGCAGCAGCAGGTGCAGCAGCGGCAACAGCAGCGGTTACGCCAAATTTTTCTTCCATAGCGCTGATTAATTCAACGATATCCATTACTGACATTTCAGCGATTGCGTTTAACACGTCATCTTTAGATAGTGCCATGAGAACTCTCCGTTATCTGATAAAAATTAATTGATTTTAAAATCGCTTGGATTGCTTGCCAAATTTTCAAATAGTGTTGGCAATAAAGTGCAATCGGCGATGTCAAAGTTACGTTAAAACAAGCAATTAAGCAGCTTCTTTTGCGTCTTTGATTGCTGCTACCGTGCGAACAAGCTTACTAGGAACAGCGTTCATAGTTTGAACAAGCTTGGTAACTGGTGCATTCATAGTAGCCATCAAGATAGAGAGTGCTTCGTCGCGAGTTGGTAGCTTCGATACGCGCTCTAGCTCTTCTGGACCATAAACAACACCACCAACTGATACCAATTTGGTCTCTAAAGCTTTGTGATCTTTACTGAAGTCAAAAATGACTCGAGCTGCAGATCCCAAATCTTCCATAGAGAAAGCCAAAAGTAATGGACCAGTCATACGGTCTGACATGCTCTCAAACTTAGTGCCTTCAAACGCACGTTTTGCTAGGGTGTTTTTTACCACTTTCAAAACGACGCCTTTTTCACGGGCTTGTTCGCGCAGCTTAGTAAGCTTTGCAACACCAATACCGTGATATTCGGCAGCTACTGCTGAGTAAGCATTAGCAGCAACTTCAGACACTTCAGCCACAACTTGTTGTTTTTGCTCTAGCGTTAATGCCATAAGTTGACTCCTTTAATCTTATCAATCAGCTGAGTATTTAATCATTTAAAACCTAAGTTATCAATAATTAAACGCTCGCTTAGACTGACTTGATACGACACGTTATCAGCAAATTTAATTTGCTGATAACGACTGATTACGGCACCGTTATCAGAATGACATCAAGTGATAGGTTACCCTATCGGCTCTTATCAACAACTGGGTGGGCCACCGTCTGCGTAGGACAATTAAGATTTTCATCTGTCATCGATTAACAACAGCAGCTCAATGTGATTGATTATGATCTACAAGAGTCATAATCAATTCCACTAAACCACTCTCTACCTACGGTCTTAGACAGCATAGCGTTTGCTACGCTGACCTAATATTTAAAATCGGGGTTTGTTTATTATCTAGTCTCAAATAAAGGAACAAGATAATAAGCAAGAATTCTTAGTACTCGTCTTATTTGTTAAGACGATGTGGTACTGGATCAATAGCAAGGCCTGGACCCATAGTGCTAGATAAAGTGATACGTTTGATGTAAACACCTTTAGACGTAGCTGGCTTAGCACGACGTAGGTCGGCTAATAAGGCTTGAGCATTTTCCATAACTTGCTCAACAGTAAAACCAACTTGACCAATAGTCGTATGGATAATACCTGCTTTGTCTACACGATACTGTGCTTGACCAGCTTTAGCGTTAGTCACTGCTTCAGCAACGTTAGGCGTAACTGTACCGACTTTAGGGTTAGGCATTAAACCACGTGGGCCTAGGATAGTACCTAGTTGACCAACTACACGCATTGCATCAGGAGCAGCGATAACGATATCAAAATCCATGTTACCGGCTTTGATTGATTCTGCTAGGTCTTCAAAACCAACGATGTCAGCACCAGCTTCTTTAGCGGCTTCAGCAGCAGCGCCTTGAGCAAATACAGCAACGCGTTTGGTTTTACCAGTACCCGCAGGTAGGTTAGTTGCGCCACGTACTACTTGATCAGATTTACGTGGGTCAACGCCCAAGTTTACTGCGATATCAATAGACTCTTTGAATTTAAGAGGTGGCAAATCGTTTAGGATTTGAACCGCTTCTTCGATCGTGTATTGTTTTTCATGCTCAATACGGCTATTGATTTCTTTTTGACGTTTGGTTAGCTTAGACATTATACACCCTCCACGGTAATACCCATTGAACGTGCAGTACCAGCGATGGTACGGATAGCAGCATCAAGATTAGCTGCAGTCAAATCTGCATCTTTAGTCTTAACGATTTCTTCTAATTGCGCACGGTCAACTTTACCGACTTTAGCGGTATTAGGTGTGCCAGAACCTTTAGCAATGCCAGCAGCCTTACGTAGTAAGTCTGCAGCTGGTGGTGACTTCATGATGAAGGTAAAAGACTTAACACTGTATACAGTGATCTCAGTAGGACTCGGTAAACCCG
>NZ_DATIRM010000423.1:0-7020 GCF_035469765.1 Psychrobacter sp. | reverse complement strand
AACTTTAATTCCAAAGAGCCGACTGCCATATAACGACCATCTGCTGTTTTGTACAAACGATAACAAGGCAATAAGCCACCTAAAAAATCATGCTGCGGCTTTGGTTTTTTTCCAGAAAATCTTTTGACCAGTTCTCCGGTCGCTTTTGGCATTACCATATGCTGATATAAGCTGTGGGTCATACTGACTGTAACATGACGACCTTTGCCAGTGCGCTGTGCTGAAAGCACTGCAGCCAGAAGGGCAATCACTGCCGTGTCGCTGCCGCCTGCTAAGTCTGCAAACTGGATGTTAGGCATTGCCTGATCGCCCTCTGCCGTTTTCAACTGATCAAGCACGCCGCTCATCGCCATAAAGTTGATATCATGACCAGCTTTGTTAGCCCAGTTATGCGTAATGTCGTCACTGTCAGCCAGACCATAACCAGTAATCGATACCATGACCAGCTTAGGATTGATAGCATGCAGGGTTTTGGCGTCCAGTCCCATACCTTCTAACACTTCAGGCCGAAAGCTATCGAGCATCACGTCGGCATCTTTAAGATGCGTTTTGATTGTTTCAATACCTGCTGGATCACGGAAATCAACTTTTTGAGTCTCTTTACCATGGTTCAACGCGGTGAACAGTTCGCCAAAAGCGCGGGCTGGATCACCGTTTAAAGGTTCAATCTTAATAATATCTGCGCCCAAGTCTGCAAGCAGTCGCGTGGCAAATGGCCCTGGGAGGTTGCGCGTCAAATCAACGACGCGCAGCCCCTGTAGGCAGTCTTTCATAGCATCAGCTGGATTAACCATCTACAAACTCCTCGCCTTTTTGGGCCATATCTACTAGAATCTGAGCAGGCTCAAAACGCTCGCCATATTTGCTCGCAAGTTCGCGGCTACGCTCTACAAATTTGTCGACGCCTACTGAGTTGATGAACTGTAATGTACCACCTTGGTTTGGTGCAAAACCCCAACCGAAGATTGAACCGACGTTGGCATCGGCCACGGTACGTACGACGTTTTCCTCGAAACACTTCGCGGTCTCATTGGCTTGCACGTATAGTAAACGGTCTACCAAGTCTTGCTGAAACGGCTGCTCATCTGTCGTTGGGTACAGTTCAGTGAGCTCAGGCCATAAGTGCTTTTCGCCATTTTCTGGATAGTCATAGAAGCCTTTAGCAACCTTTTTACCTTCACGACCAAGTTCTTTGACCATTTTTTCTACCACTGGCATGGCAGGATGCGGTGTAAAGGTTTTTCCTTCCGCTTCTAAGGCACGCTTGGTTTGCTGCATGATATGTAATGACAGGCTTAGCGATACTTCATCTTGCAGTGCGAGTGGCGGCATTGGCATACCAGACTTCATACCAGCAACTTCGATGCTGCGTGGGTGGATGCCCTCGCCTAACATCGCGATACCTTCTGATACGTAAGTACCAAAGACGCGAGAGGTGTAGAAGCCACGGCTGTCATTGACAACGATTGGGGTCTTAGCAATTTGACCGACATAGTCAAAGCCTTTTGCTAGCGTTGCATCGTCAGTTTCTTTACCAACGATAATCTCAACCAATAGCATCTTATCTACTGGAGAGAAGAAATGTAGACCAATGAACTGGTTTGGACGCTTGCTGGCTTTTGCAAGCTCAGTAATAGGCAATGTAGACGTGTTTGACGCATAAACCGCGGTTTCTGGAATAACGGCTTCAGATTTACGCGTGCATTCTGCTTTAATGTCCACATCTTCAAAGACCGCTTCGATGATTAAATCACAGCCCTCTAAATCGTCATAAGACGTTGTGGTTTTAATAAGGTCTAATAATGCTTGTTTTTTCTCTTCCGTTGAACGACCACGGCTAATAGCCTTGTCGAGTAACTTAGTAGAATAGTTTTTACCTTTTTCAGCACCTTCGATAGCCGTATCTAACAGCACCACTTCCATACCCGCTTTGGCTGAAACATACGCAATACCAGCACCCATCATGCCAGCGCCAAGAATACCGACTTTGCTGATTTTAGATCTCGCAAACCTTTCTGGACGTGATTGACCTTTTTTGATGCTGTTCAACTGCGTCCAAAGGGTGTTGATCATGTTTTTGGACACGTCTGATAACGCACAAGCCACAAAAAATCGCGACTCAATTTTTAGACCGTTGTCGATATCTGTTAAGCAGCCCTCAAATACACTAGATAAGATGTGGGTGATTGCCGGATAGTTGCCGTGCGACTTCTGATTTGCCATAGCTGGCGCAATCGAAAATACTTGCACCATTTTAGGATGCTTGCTGTCACCGCCTGGGACTTTAAAACCTTTATTGTCCCATGGCTGGCTAGCTTTAGGATTGTTGTTAATCCATTTTTTGGCTTTTTTAATAAGCTCATCATTGTCGCTAGCCACATCATGAATAAGACCAATTTCAACGGCTTGCTGCGGGCTAAGCGCTTTACCTTGCGTCATTAGTTCAAGTGCTTTTTGAATACCGACTAGACGTGGCAGACGCTGTGTACCACCGCCACCTGGCAATAGGCCTAGCTTAACTTCAGGTAGACCAAGCTTTGTTTTTGAAGAATCAATAGCGATACGATAATGACAGGCTAAAGCCAGTTCTAAACCACCACCTAAGGCAGTGCCGGTAATTGCGGCAACCACCGACTTACCTGAAGTTTCAAGCTTACGTAGGCTGGCTTTTAAATCTTCAACTAAGTTAAACGCTTGTTCAGCAGTTTCAATAGTGGCCAGTTGGTCAATATCCGCGCCAACCACAAAGGTTGATTTGCCCGAGGTTAAGATTAAGCCTTTTGCTTCTTCATCACTGATAAATGCATCAGTTAAGGTAGCAAATGCTTCATTAAAGCCATCACCAATAACATTCATTTTTCGGTCAGCTTGATCGATAGTAACCGTGATAATACCGTTGTCTGATTCTGCTGAAAAATTGATTAATTCATTAATGGCATTTACGCTGTTTGTGCTCATTTGATATCCTTATTTTCTATGCGTATGTTATGTCCGTATCTAGACTATATCGATAATATTTGAGGCTTAAACACGCTCAATAATGGTAGCAATACCCATACCACCACCCACACATAGGGTAATCATTGCTGTTTGTAGATCGCGGCGCTCAAGCTCATCAAGCACAGTTGTCACAAGCATCGCACCAGTGGCACCAAGCGGATGACCCATCGCAATAGCACCACCATTAACGTTGACGATATCAAGTGAGATACCAAAGTCATCAGCGGTATTAAGCGGTACGGCAGCGAATGCTTCGTTTATTTCCCAAAGGTCGATATCAGCAGCAGTCATACCGGCTTTAGCCAAGGCTTTCTGGCAGGCTGGGGTTGGGCCAGTCAACATGATAGTTGGCTCCGAACCAATCACAGACGCCATTGTAATTTTGGCACGCGGCTTGAGACCTGCTTTTTCGCCAGCAGCCTTACTACCCACAAGACACAATGCTGAACCATCAACGATGCCTGAAGAGTTACCCGCATGGTGAACATGATTTACGTTTTCAATCGTCGTATATTTATCAAGAATAACGCTATCAAAGCCCATTTTACCGGGCATTATAAATGATGGGTTTAGGCCTGCTAGCGTTTCCACTGAAGTATTTGGACGAATGGTTTCGTCTTTGTCTAATAGTAATAAACCATTTAGATCTCTCACTGGAACGACCGACTTATCGTAGTAGCCTTTTTCCCATGCAGCCGCTGCTCTTCTGTGTGACTCTGAGGCAAACTCGTCAACGTCTTTACGGCTAAAATCCTTTAATGTTGCAATGGTATCAGCGCCAACACCTTGAGGTACGAACTGAACCGCATCGTTTACTCGTGGATCCATATACCAAGCGCCGCCGTCCATACCCATTGGTACACGGCTCATTGATTCAACGCCACCGGCAACGACTAAGTCTTCCATTCCAGACATGACTTTGGTTGCCGCAAGGTTAATTGACTCTAGACCAGACGCACAAAAGCGTGACAGCGTTAAACCTGCCACGCTCTCATGCCAATCAGCATCGATAACGGCGATACGTGCGATATCAGAACCTTGCTCACCGACTGGTGTCACACAGCCTAAAATGACGTCGTCTACTAAACTGGTATCTAAATTATGGCGTTGTTGCATCTCTTTTAGTAGAGTACGAACCAGCCAGATAGGTGACGCCTGATGGAGGGAGCCATCTTTTTTGCCTTTGCCACGTGGAGTGCGGATAGCATCATAGATATAAGCGGTCTCAGTCATAATAAATCTCTTTAATACTTAATTGCATATTTGTTAAATACTGAAGTTTTGAGGAGAACGTATTCTCCTCAATTAAATCCTTAATGATATTTATATATTGGCTTGCATGTATTGATTTATATATAGCGGCTTGGTTTTACCCAGCGCTATTACATGAATCGTGATGCCAATTCCTTCATAATTTCATTAGTACCACCGTAGATTTTTTGTACGCGAGCATCAGCATACATACGAGCGATAGGATACTCTGTCATATAGCCATAACCACCAAATAACTGTAAGCACTCATCCATTACATTGCACTGTTTTTCGGTCACCCAGTACTTAATTAATGACGCTTGCGGTGCAGTTAAGGTGCCATTAATCATCGCTTCAACAGCAGAGTCACACAAAGCTTTTACTGCTAAGTAATCGGCTTGAACTTCAGCCAGCTTAAATCGGGTATTTTGGAATTTCCAAATTGAACGACCAAAGGCTTCACGCTCTTTTACATATTCAAGCGTCAGCTCTAAAGCCAGCTTGATAGCGCCGCAACCACTTAGCGCAATAATTAAACGCTCTTGGGGCAGCTCTTGCATCATTTGGATAAAGCCAAGCCCTTCAACACCGCCTAATACGTTTTTCTGTGGGACACGTACGTTGCTGAAAAATAGCTCTGAGGTATCTTGAGAAGATAGACCGGTCTTTTTAAGGTTACGGCCACGTGAGAAACCTTCTAGAGCGTCAGTTTCAACAACAATCAGGGAGACACCCTGAGCGCCCTTTTCACGATCCGTCTTACAAGCCAGTACGATAAGATTGGCATGTTGGCCGTTAGTGATGAATGTTTTTGAACCATTGATAATGTACTCATCACCATCTTTAATCGCATAAGTTTTGATTGCCTGTAAATCAGAGCCTGTCGTTGGTTCTGTCATCGCGATAGCGCCAACAGATTCGCCCGTGGCCAGTTTAGGTAGCCATGCTTTTTTCTGCTCTTCAGTACCATGCTTTAAAATATACGGTGCAACAATACCTGAGTGAACCATACCACCAAAACCAGCTTGGTTCGCCTGTGCCTGCGCTAGCAGAATAGCTGCTTCGTGACCGAAATCACCACCGCCACCGCCGTACTCTTCAGGCATTGACGCACATAAAAAGCCCATATTGCCTGCTTCGTTCCAAGCTTCACGGTCAATCATGCCGTTTTCACGCCACTGCTCGTCTTTATCTTCCCAGCTTTTAAACAATTTCAAAGCACTGTCATACACCATGCTATGTTCTTCGGTCATCCAGTTCGAGGCAAAGGCTTCAATACTCATGTTGTCCATCCTTGACATTGTTCATGTTGATATTAAATTTATGGTAATTTATATTACCCTTTTATTTAGTATTACAAATTCTTATAAATAAAAACTTGTAGAAGATATACTAGATGACCAAAAGGCTATATTCAATATCTTTAAAATAAATAGTAATATATCTTACCTTAGATAAAATTGGCTCATTGAATAAAGAGATTGACTCTAGTCTAAGCAGATCACAAGGGAGTAGATAGTAATGACAATGAAGATGGTCAACCAAAAGGATAGTATTGAGACCTCTCAAAACTTAGCCCTCTTATCAGATATGCGACCTGCTACCTTAGATAAAATTGAAAAAGCGGTCCGTAAAGTATTCGCAGGCTTCGATCCTAGTGAAGTGACGATGGCGCAAATCGCAAAATCTGCCAACGTTTCATTGCAAACGCTCTATAAATACTTTGGGGACAAGCAAACCCTGTTTAATACCATTATGGATATCGTGCTTAGTAGGTTAGCGGCGCGGATCATGGATCACTTACAAGGGATTGATAGCGTGAAAGATCGGCTGCGTAAGACACTCTGGGTATGTTTTGATTTTGTTGACAACCATCCTGATGCGGTGATGGTGCTGTACTCGATATCGGTATCACGGATTCGTAGTATTGCGACTTATGAGAACAAAGAACTGATTGGTGCATTTTTGGATGTGCTAGAAGATGGGCAGAAACGCGGCGTATTAAATGATAGTGTGCCACTATATATTCTGTTTGATGTGTTTATGGGATTTATCAGTCGTTTAGGCTTTATGCATATCATGCGGCAGACCAATACTCCAATAAACGCAGAGTTTGACGCGCTGTTTGTGATTTTGTGGCGAGCAATATCTAAGCCTGAAACAGAAACAGTGTAATAGTTAAACGTCCTACTGTGCCGAAAGCTGATTATATGTAATAAGGATGTACTTTACCGACTGACACTGCGAACATAGATATTCATCTCACGTCGGGGCGATTCAGATAGATATTTGGTTCTTTATGCTTATCTTTTAAGAGCAACCTTCAACAAGATAGATTGCTTCTGGTATACCGATATCAATGCTTTCTACTTGACCTTTTAACAAAACCTTATTTCCCACTGTCCACTCAGCCGCTTCAATTCTATAGTCATTAAGCTTTTGACCACCTTTGATATGATACTCAATTTGTAGAGGCAGTTTGTCCTCTTGATTATTGAGCTCAATATTCTCGTCTTTTAATAACTCTTCGAGTGGTGGCTGCGTAGTGGTCAGCTGGGCGGATTTAAAAAGATATCGGCAGCTCATTGTCGCGATACGAAACGAGAGCAAAGAAAAGTCACGTCTACGGGTTGCCGCTGATGTGTGGTGGGTTGAAAGTCAGTGGGTGATTGTTGAGCTCGTCCAACGCAACCTTGGCTGGGCATTGGTGCCAGAGCACTTCATTGTTGATGGATTAAAGGATGGCTCTTTGTTATCACCAAAGCTGAA
>NZ_DATIRM010000422.1:0-2641 GCF_035469765.1 Psychrobacter sp. | reverse complement strand
TGACTGGAGGGTTATTAGCCTCAAGCATTTGCGTGTCCGTCTCATTGTTTATGGTAGCTTCATTGGCAGACTGTGTATGAGTGTCAGTATTATTAGATAATTGAGTTGGCAAGGCAGTCAAATCCATTATGGTAAGGTCATTAAGAGAGAAGATTAATATAACATTTATCGCGCATGGCTCGTCAATAAATTAATCATCAACGAGAGCAGCAGGTTAGTTCATGAAGATAAATCAGTGATTATCTGGTACTTGTACTTAAGTGAGTTTTCGTCCACTATATTTGATGATGTAAGTATCCACTTAATACTCGCTATTTACTTAATACTAATTTTTATTCAATAATAATGCAGGTTAAAGGAATATAGTAATGGGCCAAACTAATCAGCAAACTCCTTATAAAGACGATAATATTTTTGCCAAAATGCTCGATGGTGATATCCCTTATCATAAGGTTTATGAAGATGACAAGACTCTTGCCTTTATGGATATTATGCCGCAAGCAGAGGGGCATGTTTTGGTCATTCCTAAGCAAAAAGCGGTGGATTTGTCTGAGCTTGAACCTGAATACGCAGCAGCGGTATTGATGACAGCTAAAAAAATCATGCAAGCCCAACGTCAGCTATTTAATCGTGAAGGCGTTATCCAAATGCAACTGAATGGTGCAGAAGCGGGGCAAACCGTATTTCATTATCATGTGCACCTGATTCCTTCTAGCATTCATGAGCTTGGTCGCCATGCCGTCACACAAGCAGATCATGCCGAGCTTGCAAAAACAGCTGAGCAATTGGCAGCGATTATTAATGCGTAATTTTAAAAGCGCCAATCTGCGTTATGAGTAAGATAGTAAATAGCACTTGTCCTTTAGATAACAATAAAGGGGGGAACTAACAAGGTGCCTTTTTTGTCATTAGGTAATAGTGCTGTAACAATAGTTCAAGTAATGTGACAAATTGGCAGCAATACTGGGGTTTGTAATCGGTTTATGGTAAACATTAGGTCTACTTGACCGTTAATAAGAATCCGCTTATGAAGAACAAATCCTCCCGTTCCACTATCTTATTGCCCGTCTTCGTGCCGGCAGCAGCCATTATGCTGCTATTGGTCATTGGTACCGCCATTAATCCGGAGTCTGCTGGCGAACTATTTAGCACCGTTCTAAATTTTACCACTGAGACTTTCGGTTGGTTCTATATGTTAGCAGTGGCTATATTTTTGATGTTTATTATTGTCTTGGCGTTTTCGCCTTATGGCAGCATCAAACTGGGTCCAGATCATGCTCAAGCTGAGTATAATTTTCTTGAGTGGTTTGCCATGCTGTTTTCTGCAGGGTATGGGATTGCTTTATTATTCTATGGCGTGGCAGAGCCGGTCATACATTTTGCCAGTCCACCGCTTTCAACACCGCAGACTATTGAAGCCGCAAAAGAAGCAATGCAAATTGCCTATTTTCACTGGGGCTTTCATATTTGGGCGATCTATGGTGTGGTTGGTTTGTCACTGGCGTACTTCTCTTTTCGCCATGGCTTGCCCTTGTCAATGCGCTCAACACTATATCCGCTAATTGGTGATAAAATTTATGGTCCGATTGGACATACTGTTGATGTGTTTGCCATTGTGGGCACGATGTTCGGTATTGCGACCAGTTTGGGGATTTCTGTATCACAGATCAATGCCGGTTTAAATTATCTATTACCAAATACGATACCTGTCAGTATTACAGTTCAGGTGATTATCATTGCGCTGGTGACACTAGCAGCTTTGGTATCTGTTCTCGCTGGCATGGATAAAGGGGTAAAGCGACTCTCAATTTTGAATATGATGTTAGCAACGAGTCTAATGCTATTTGTTTTTATCGTGGGTCCAACCATCTTTATTCTAAACGCCTTTATGGAAAATACAGGCAGCTATTTAGGCAATATCGTTGAGCGTACTTTTAGCTTGCAAGCCTATCAATCGAGTGATTGGATCGGTAGTTGGACGCTCTTTATCTTTGCATGGACGATTGCTTGGGCACCCTTTGTCGGATTGTTTATTGCCAAGATTAGTCGAGGGCGTACTATCCGTGAATTCGTATGGGGCGTGATGTTAGTACCAACCTTCTTTACGTTCTTTTGGTTCGCAGTTTTTGGCGATACAGCGCTCCATATGATTATGGTTGATGGCTACGATGCACTCATTACTGAAGTGCAGAACAACCAAGCAATTGCGTTATTTAAATTATTAGAGAACTTGCCTTTCACTCAGATAGTATCGTCATTAACAGTACTATTAATTATTACCTTTTTTGTGACCTCATCAGATTCAGGGTCGTTGGTGATTGACTCTCTTGCAGCGGGTGGACGTAGTGATACGCCATGGTGGCAACGTACTTTTTGGGTAGTGACTGAAGGCGCAGTTGCCGCGGCTTTACTGGTAGCTGGTGGATTAACAGCGTTACAGACCGCAGCTATTGTCAGCGCCTTACCCTTTGCCGTTATTATATTGATTTCAATATTTGGGATGTGGCGTGCGCTACGTATTGAAGGTCATCGTAACCAGAGTTTAGGTAACGATAATAGAATCCCGCCGCATCTGCTTAAGCCATCCGCATGGCGTGAGCGCATTGATTATATGACGGATAAGCCGACTCGCGATAAAGTT
>NZ_DATIRM010000421.1:0-9441 GCF_035469765.1 Psychrobacter sp. | reverse complement strand
GATAACACGTCTTATTGTAGATTATTGACTTGGTCGACTCATCCAATCAACCACTTACTATTTATAGTCAGGGAAAAGCAGTATCGATACATAACGTACTGCTGATATCAATTTTTCTTGCTTGCTGTGCCTACGCAGACAGAGGCTGCAAAAAATTTATACCAGCAGTACCGTAGCGTTTTTAAGGTATTTTAACTATAGCATAACGATTTAACGTCTTTTTCGCAGAAAAGCGATAAATGATTAGCGAAGCCAACATACCAAGTCCGCCAACACCAAAGCCTACATGCCACATACCTTTTTCTTTGAATACGCCAACAATTAGCGCGGCCAATAGCGCACCAATATTGATCCCCATATAGAATAAAGTAAAGCCGCCATCACGGCGCGCATCGCCTTTAGGATACAAAGCATCAACCATCACTGAGATACAGGTTTTAAATAAGCCTGAACCCAACACAATGCATATCAGACCCATAAAAAACAGCGTCATACCGAACATAGCAGAGAGTGCAATGCACAGATGACCTAAGGCAATGATAATACTGCCTCACCATAGCGCACGCTCTTGACCCAGCCAGTTGTCAGCCAACCAGCCGCCCGGCACCGCTGCTAAATACAACGAACCGGCAAAAATACCATAAATAGCAGAGGCAGTCGCTTCATCAAAGCCAAAGCCGCCGCTACCAACGGTCGCGACTATAAATAAAACCAATTAGCGGACGGATACTATAATAAGAAAAACGTTCCCACATTTCAGTAAAAAATAATGGGCGTAGCGGCTTAGGATGACCCATAAAGCCGTTTTCTAATGATGCCAATTCGGCAGCACTTACCTCTGATTTTGAATCTATCCTCATAACCCTATTCCCTTAAATACCACTTAGATGATGCCCCAATTCCTAATTCTTTCAGTCAGTGGTTTTATAGGCGCAATATTGTTTCACCTGTCCGGAATCAAGTAAAGAGAAAACTGGTCAATAATTACACAAACAACCATAAAAAAACCCATTCTCAATGATTGAGAATGGGTTTTTTTATGGTTGTTTTGAGTCATAATCATAGCAGCAATAGCAATGTCCCTAAGTAGAGACTGAGCATTACATTTAGAGACTCAATTGACAGCTTGCTCATCGCTACACTTATATCGTAACTCTAAAACAGCAAAATTACTGTGCAGCAGGAGCTTTTTCAGTAGTTTGCGCTGCTACTCCATCAGCTGGTTCTGCTGTTAAACCGGCATCGGCAACTGCCGCTTGACTGACTGTACCTTCAGCAGTGGCCGTACCTGCTTCCGCGCTAACAACGGCGCTATCAGTTTCAGCTGCTGGTGTCACTGTCGCATCGGCTGGCATAGCAGTCGTCGCTACTGCCGTATCTGCTACTGGTGCAGTAGTGATTGCTACTGGTGCAGCGACGGCGTCAGTGGCAGGCGCTTCGGCAGTGATGTGCTCTCCCGCTGGACGCAGGAAACCAGAAATACCAATCAATAAGACGATACCTAAAAATAAGGCAACACCGCCTAAAGTAAATAATAGCTCTTTTTTAGGGTTGTTTTCGACAATATGTTCTGACATACCTTATCCACCTTGCACAAAATATTTAAAATATTGGGCTATTATATCGCAATTTATGTCGATTTGTTAAAACCCTCAACTAATTAAAGGTTTTATTATCGAAAAACGTGATTGCCACTGTATGTTTTCAGTGTAATTAGTCAATCACACGTGTTCGAGGCGTTGCTCGTTTGCCAAGATAGCTCAATAATAGCAGCAACGCAATCACGATTAAAATAGGATAATTACCAAAACGCATAAATGGGGTATTACCGACACGCGCCTGCACATCGCCACGTAATACCGTGCGTTCAAACTGTGGGGCACGTTTAACGATACGTCCTTTATGGTCGATAATAGCAGTCACTCCCGTATTGGTTGCACGCATAAACCAGCGTCCGTTCTCTAATGCGCGCATCTGTACCATTTGCAAATGTTGTAGTGGACCCGCTGAAGTGCCAAACCATGCATCGTTTGAGATGGTCAATAAAAAGTCGGTATTAATGGCATTTTTGCGCGTGGTATCGGGGTAAGCGACTTCATAACATACTGCTGCACCCAAATTGTGACCACGTACACGCAGCGGTGATTGATTGTCACTACCGCTGCTATAACTCATAATATCTTGACTACCGGCAAGGTTCGGTAAGATATCTAGCATGCCCTCAAATGGGATATATTCACCAAATGGCACCAAACGCTGCTTTTTATACATCCCTTCAGCATCGCTACCAAGCGCAATCACACTATTATAAAACGGCGGATATTTATCTGTTTTGGGGTCAAAGTTCTCTAAATCTCTGTAAGGAATACCTGTTACCCATGTAGTGTCTGTTTCTTTGGCCATTTTTACCATCTCATTGATAAAGCCTATCGCTTCATCTTGAAACATCGGAATAGAAGATTCTGGCCATAAAACCATATCACGATCCCACTCGGTACTGGTCAAAGTCGCATAGATTTTTAGCGTTTCTACTTGATACTCGGTCAGCCACTTTAAGTCTTGCGGAATGTTGCCTTGAATTAACGACACTGATAAATCTGGCGTGCCCTTTGGTTTTGTCCATTGAGGATTGATTAACCACAATGCGCAGCTTACCACTAGTAAAGCTAAAGCTGGAATCATATAGCCAACTCGGCGACGCAAAAGCTCCACCACACTGGCTGCCAATAACACTGCTACAAAAGAGACGGCAAAGATGCCAGCAACAGGTGCCAATGACGACAACCAATACTGCTCAGTGAATGCATAACCGACAAATAACCACGGAAAACCAGTAAATAGCCAGGTTTTCATCCACTCTTGCAATATCCATAGCGCGGCAAACGACAACGGCTGCTTACCCACCAGTCGATTAAAAGTCAGCGCCAAAAAACCATGGAATAACCCCATGCCAAGACCCATCAGCGCAATCATAATCAGTGCAAGCCATACTGGTGTATCTCCATAGACATGAATGGAGGTATATAACCAAAACGCCCCCACACACCAAAGCCCTGTACCATAAGCCTGACCGATAAAAAACGCCCGCTTACCATTCATCTGTGGCAATAATAAAGCGTACAAAATCGCTGGCGACACCAAAGCCACGGGCCAAATTCCATAAGGCGCGAGTGCAAAAATAAATACTGCGCCTGCCAGCCACGCAATCAATAGCGTCAGCAGCAAAGACAAGCCTTTTGGCTTTTCAGGGTTTAGACGTTTTTGCAAATCAACAGTAGACAGACGCATAGCAGTTATCCAAAACTTTATTATTCAGTAATTTTAAATCTTGATGATTCAATCGACGTTTAATATAAAGACAGGCACATAAAGCTAAATGTCGCAGCCAAAAATCAAACTCGCTCATGATACCAGTCTGTCTAAAATAATGGGTAAAATTGCGTATTTTATCGATTAAAGAGTGATCACAAATGCTAAGAAGCAAAAAACACGATCGCAATCGTGTTTTGGTGGTGTGTCAAAAAGTATGCTGATTAAAATTTGAACAATTTTTGAAGCCTTGAAAGCCCTATAGAATCAGAGAACTTAGCATAGATTTCGTATTGACTTTTATCGCCAGCATACTTTTTAGAACACCACCCGTGTTTTTTGTATGGTTATTGCCCTTGTTAAATGCATCTCTAATGATCGCAATAAATAGGCTTAACTCATCCGATAAAGCATCTAATGGCTGCCAATCAAAATTTGCTGATCGGGCTTGATTTTGGTCAGCTCAAGATTTTGAATAAAACGCCCTTCGACATCAGTAATGGTGATTTGCCAATCGTCTATGACCACGCTCTCACCTTCTAGATCACCGACATGACCAAGCGTCTGCATGACCAAGCCACCCATGGTATCGACATCGGTATCATCAAAATGACAACCAAGCTCATCATTACAGTCTTCAATCACAGTAGAGGCTTGCACCCGCCAAGTATTGAGCTTTTCGGGGTCTGCAACGATATTATTAATATCACTGTCTTCATCGAAGTCATCATGCTCATCGACGATGTCACCGACGATCTCCTCAAGCAAATCCTCCATCGTGACCACGCCACCAAAATTGCCAAATTCATCGACGACAATCGCCATATGGACTTGGGTACGCTGCAAGGAGCGCAGCAAGGTATCAGAGCGCGCACTTTCACTGATATAGAGTGGCTGACGTACCAAATCTCTTAAGCGCTTGCTACTGATCTTCTCTTCTTCATCGCGCACCATGTGCACCAACAGAGGAATCAAATCTTTTGCCAATAGAATACCAATGACCGCATCATCATCTTGGCTATCAAAAACCGGATAGCGCGAATGGGTGGTCTCAAGGATGATGTCCATGACTTCAGCAAGGCTGGTGCTTTCATGTAACCCCACTACTTGCGGGCGCGGCGTCATGATTTCACGCACTTGTGTTGCAGGCAAATCAAGTACGCCTTCTAACATATCCACCGTATCAGGTTCTAAAAATTGGCGCGAGTCTTGCACCAAACGTATCAGTTCATCTCGGGTTTCGGGGGCGGTCGATAGCCAGCGTTTTAAGCCGCGCATCGACCAACTACTCGGGCTTGGAGCATCTTCAGACATGATGGTGTGAGTTAACCTCTTTAATTAATTTAATGGTAATTAGAATCATAAAAATGATAGATGGGGATAAAAAGGCTAAATAAAACAGCCAGCTTATCATTAACAGGATATTAAAGCATACATCATCCATCTTAATCAGATTTACTTTATCGCAAGGCTTGGCGACATTCAACGTCAAATTCACTCAAAGTGTATTGTCAGTGTGTTGCAATTTTTGCTATGGTCAAAGCCTGTGTCTTCTCTAATACAAGCCAAAATAAATCTTATGTCTCTACGTGCCTTTTTTTCTCGCCTATTTTCGTCTCATTCAACCGCTCGTCATTCAGGTAACGGCTTAGACACTCATGGCTCAGATAATAGCTTGAAGGCTAACAGATCTCCTGACAATACATCAAAATATCAGTGGCGATATTATCTACTGCAATTTTTTATTGCTTTGACATTCATACTGTCTGCAGTTTGGTTGCTAATGGCAATTTGGTATCAATTTGGTGCGCACGCGCCTATAACGTGGCTAACAATCATCCTTGTAGTCAGTGTGTTAGCAGCTTTATCAGGTATGCAAGTTTGGTCAAAAATATCTGAAAGTGCAATTGATAAGCGAATAGGCAAACAGCAAGTTAGTGGTAAAAATGCCAGTGTTCAGAAAACGAAAACTAAAAAGGCGTTAACTAAAGGGCTCATGGGAACGTACGCCGCAATATGGCTACTTGGGCTTGGCTGGTTTTTCTCTATTGAAGCGCAACAAGAGCGCGACTGGATGCCAGAGGTCGCTGAAAGAGTGACTTATACCCGCGATGCAAGCAATCCTAATTTGATTACACTAACCAACGTACGCAACTTTGATTGGCATACCGACACAGAAGCGACAGAGCGCTGGGAGACGCGCACGATTGATATGTCAAAGTTATCTGGCGTCGATATTACCAATTCGTATTGGATGGGGCCACTGATTGCCCATACGCTAGTGAGCTTTCGTTTTGAAGAGGAGCGCCCGCTTGCCTTCTCATTTGAGATTCGTAAAGAGAATGGTGAATCGTTTTCGGCATTGGCAGGATTTTTTAGACGTTTTGAATTGAGCTTGATTGCCGCAGAAGAGCGCGACATTATCTACACGCGCAGTAACGCGCGCGGCGAGCAGGTGTATCTGTTTCCCATTAGCCATTTACAGCAGCATGAAGTCAGAGCACTGTTCGAATCTTATTTGAATGCCGCTGATGAGCTAAATGCCAAGCCTGCGTGGTACAACACCTTAACCAGCAACTGTACCAATATCATATTTTATATGGCTCGTTTGGTCAGTGATGAGCGTTTGCCATGGGATTACCGGATTTGGGTCTCTGGTTGGCTACCAAACTATCTATATGATGTCGGGATGTTAGGCGCCAATCCTAAAAATACAGAACAACCTTGGTCGATGGATACCTGGTATGAGCGCACCCATATTAATCCAAAAGTTAACGGCTTTCATGATAGCGACGATATTCATGGCAGCGAGTTTTCAAAGCAGATTCGCCAAGGTATTCCGATACCGCCATTGGCTGACTCACAAGCTATTGCCGAAGCAAATGCTCAAGCTGCCGCTCAAGCTTCCCATTAATATTGCTTCTATTAAAGATTAAATAGTTTGACAATCAAGGGTTAGAGATTGTTAAGGCTTCACCCAATTGACTACCCGCGTTTCCATCTCCTCATCATCCATACCAATTTCAGTCACGCAGCGTCCCGCCACACCCACATTGGCGGCGCGCATTTGTTGCTGAGTTGCCAGCACATCTTGGGTCAATAATAAATGCCAACTTGGTAAGTTCTGCCCTTTATATAAGCGCTTATAAGCACAGTGTGACGGTAGCCACATCATATTAGGAAGATTTTCAATCGTCAGCTGAATGCAATCTGGTACATGCTCTTGGCGTGTCGCATAATGCGTGCAATAGCCGGTCGCACAGTCCATTAGCTGGCAGGTGACATCGGTATATTCCACCAAATCTTCATCAACATTACCCTGCTCGTCCTCATCAATATATTTAATCAAGCAACAACTGCCGCAGCCATCACACAAGGCTTCCCATTCGCTAGGGTTCAATTCTGCTAAAGTATAGCGCGACCAAAATTGCGGGCGCAGTGATTCAGTCGAGTCAGCTTCAAATAGTAAAGGCGTGTCCGTAGCAGCACGTAAATGAGATTTATCGTTATTTAAAAAATTTAGGGTCATAAAACTGCCGTATCATTTTGACAAAGAGCGTTACAGTATTATAGCTGTTTTTGACTAGGTTGGGCGTTATGGTAGTAAAGGTTAGCAAATAGATCACTCAAAAAATACGGATATCTGATACTCATCACATAAATTTCATTACCTAAAAAAGGACAACACTATGTCAATTAAGACGTTTGAATTAATCAGTACCACAGAAAATGGCATTCAATTGATTAGCTACGTGGCACTGCCAGAAAATGCATCCGATGACAATCCTGTAGCTGGTATTTTGGTTGCGCCAGAATGGTGGGGCGTGGTTGAGCATCCAAAGAATGTCACTGAACGCTTAGCAAAAGCAGGCTATGCCGCGGTCGCTATGGACATATACGGTGAAGGTAAGCTAACCTCAGATGCCGCGCAAGCAAACATGTGGATGGAGCAAGTGTTAGCAGACCAAGATATGCTCATGGCACGCTGCCGTTTGATTCTTAATGACTTTAGTGATCAGCTAGCCGTTGATAGCGACAACTTAGGTGCGATTGGCTATTGCTTTGGTGGCAAAATCGTCCTCGATATGGCGCGAGAAGGTATGCCCTTAAAAGCAGTGGCTACTTTCCACGGCAACCCATCACCTAAGCAGCCTGCCGATGAGCAGTTCACCGCTAAAGTATTGGTTGCTCATGGTCGCGATGATTCAATGGTATCAATGGATGCTATTGAAGGTCTCAAGTCAGAGCTAGATGCGGCGAATGTTGATTATACTATTGATGTTTATGACGATGCTAAGCATGGCTTTACCAATCCAAATGCGGACGAGCGCGCTGCCAAAAATGGCGTGGACTTAGGCTATAACGAAACGGCTGCTAAACAGAGCTGGGACAATATGCTGGAGTTTATGAAAGACAATTTGGCATAATGACTTTTTATAATAGTTTGACATTAAATCAGGTTTAAAGATTATTTAATGTTTTAACTTTCTTTGAATAAGCTCATTTGTGGCGTGTTAGGCGCGTCACTCTTGTGCTTATAATCAAATAGCGTCATTATCACTCAATGGACAGATAGATTGAGTGGGAATGATGCTATATTTTTTGATGGGTTCTTTAGGTTGGCTGGTTGTAATTACCTTAATAGTAATTATGATTGCCCTTTATATTAGGCTGCATCAGCAACTTGCACAATTGCGTCAAGATATGGCGCAATTAAAAAGCGAGCTTGAGCAGGAAAAGAATAGTACCACTGCGGTAAAAGGTACTACTGTAAAAAGTATATTTGACGCCAAATCATCTGTTGAACATACAGTATCACCAACAGAAAAATCAATGCCGCCTCCGTTACCGCTTGCTGCTTTATCCTCTAACCCTCTATCAACTCACTTTGTGTCACTATCTGCAACTCCATCACCAGTTTCCAATAGTCAGCCTTTATCTGATAAAGCTGTTAATGCACCGATAGAACCTGACGAGCGCTCACTCCCTATTGTTACCTCACTTATTCACTCCATGCAAAACTGGTTTTTGGGTGGCAATTTAGTGGTGCGAGTTGGGGTATTGATTTTACTGGTCGGCGTGGTTTTACTGCTGCGCTTATTAAGCGACTATATCCAAGTACCTATTGGCGTCAAGCTAACAGTCATTATTATCATAGGATTAGGATTGGCAGGATTAGGCTTAAAGCTAGCGGAAAAACGCTTTGCCTATGGTATTAGCTTACAAGGTACGGGCTTAGCCATTGCTTATTTGACCACATTTTTTGCCTATAGCGTCTATCAGGTAATCGGTAGTCTGCCAAGCTTTATAGCACTTGGCATATTATCTGCCGTAACGGTCGCTTTAGCGGTACGCCAAAATGCTTTTCCTTTGGCATTATTAGCATTATCCGGTGGATTCTTTGCACCGATTTTGACCAGTCAAGATACTGGCAGCTTAACGATACTCTTTAGCTATTACTTGTTATTAAATATCACCATTGCAGTTATTGCTCATTATCGCCCGTGGAAGGTACTGAACTTATTTGGTGCGAGCGTGACCTTTGGCTTGGCATATTATTGGGGATTGACTGAAAATTTAACGGTAATTATAGAAAATCAACGCTGGACATTGGTATTACTCGTCGCGCTACATGTACTGCTGTATTTATTCGTCGTCATTCGTTATGCACAGCAAATCATTGCTTATAACGATACTATTTCTTATTCTTATAACGATAGTGACGCCGCTACTGTTACTGCTATTAATACGGACCAAAATGCTGATATTAAGAATCAGCTTTCTAGCTATGTGTTTCCCATTGATATCGGACTGCTGTTTTCTGTGCCGCTGTTGGCATTTGGGTTATTTTCAGCATTACTACACGATATCAATCACGCTTTAACCCTAACTAGTACAATTTTAGCGGTAATTTATTTGGGGCTTGGCTGGACGTTTATCCAGCGCAGTCAGCGTTATGCTTTGATTACAGAAGGGATGCTGGCATTGGGCTTTGGCTTTTTAGCTTTGGTGATTCCGTTGGCATTAAATGCAGAGTGGATTGCCTTTGGTTGGTCAGTGCAGGGCTTAGCGCTAGTATGGTTTGGGCGGCGATCCTTGCGTGCGTGGTCGGTATTATTGGGTTTATTATTG
>NZ_DATIRM010000420.1:0-3099 GCF_035469765.1 Psychrobacter sp. | reverse complement strand
GGGCGTGGCATTTTTAGTGCTCTGCCTTATCAGTTAACTGTGGGAGCTTTACAAACGCCGCGATGCTTATGTGGTGTTGAATCTTTCACTGTTTGTACTTGCAGCGTTGTTTTTGATGGATCAAGGTTTAGTCACGACGTTAGAAGTGATTGTTGGCGCGGTTATTATATTATTGGCGTTTATCGCGTTAAATGATGATGGTAATAGTCGCGGTGATGGTCGTCTGCGCACCTTGGGTGTATTGGGCATTGGAGCATTGCCATTATTAGTGGTGCTGTTTCTATTCTTTCCGCGCTTGCCACCACTATGGTCAGTACAGTTATCAGGTCAGAAAGCGACCACGGGCGTCTCTGATAGCATGTCACCGGGTGATTTCGCTAATTTAGGTCAGTCAACCGAATTGGCATTTCGGGTAGAGTTTACAGACGATCGACCCTCGCAGCAGGAGTTATATTGGCGCGGCTTGGTATTTAGCGATTTTGATGGCATTACTTGGCGTCAAAACCCTCAGCAGCGAGCATGGCAGCCTACGTTGCCCACTCCTACTTGGATTGAAAACGCATTTTCGACTGTCCCTGATGCAGTGAAAGCTGCCCCCAATACCTATCAAATTATCTTAGAACCTACTCAGCAGAACTGGCTATTTGGACTCGATTATCCGTTTGCCCAGCAGCAAGATGTCAGTATCACGTCGGATTTTACCCTGTTAAAAGACCAGCCTGTCACGCAGCAGCTGCGCTACGATGTAGCACAGTTTGCGCCGATGCAGATTGATAATGTTCTCACAGATGAGGTGCGACGACTAAATCTTTCCCTGCCTAATAAAGGTAACCCACAAGCAAGAGCTTTAGCCCAGCAGCTTTTTGCCCAGTCAGGGTCAGATCATGTACGTTATATGGCAGCTATTGAGCGCTGGATTAACCAAACAGACTTTCGCTATACGCTGTCGCCGCCACGCTTGAATAATAATCGTATTGATGAGTTTTTATTTGATACCAAAGCTGGGTTTTGTGAGCATTATTCTTCCAGCTTTACCTTTATGATGCGAGCTGCTGGTATTCCTGCACGAGTAGTGGCAGGCTATCAAGGTGGTGAGCCAAGCCGCAATGGCAATGTTTGGGAAGTGCGACAGATGGACGCGCACGCTTGGACTGAGGTTTGGCTTGAGGGTCAAGGATGGGTACGTGTCGATCCGACTGCTTTTGTAGCGCCTGAGCGGGTCGAGCAAGGGATGGATGCGCTGACGCAGGCACAAGGGGCTACGATGTTTGGCGATGGGGCTGGCGCGCAAATCAGCTATCAGCAGTATCAAATGCTACAGACCTTGCGCCGTTTATCCGACCAAGCCAGCTACTATTGGCAAAAAGATGTCGTTGGCTATGATCAAGACAAGCAAGCTGACTCGCTACTTAAGTGGTTCAATATTCGCTCAATGATGCAGCAAATAATTTGGTTAACAGCGAGCGCTGTCATTATTATGGCGATTTTGGTGTTTGTCATCTGGCAACGTCGACGCAAACGCTGGCACCCAGCAGATCTGCCGCTTGCTCATTTATCAAAGCGTCTTGGCAAGAATAATAATGCGTTGGCTCGACATGAAAGCGAAGGGCAATTGGCATGGCTTGATCGCTTAGCAACGGCAGTTGATATAAGTGAGCGTATAAAACCTGAAACAAACACTCAAAATAGTAGTCCTAGTCAGTTGATAGACAGCAATGCTTTAACATTGGCTCACATAAAAATTGAGCAGATTAAACAAGATTATCGTCAGCTACGTTATGGGCATTTTAGTACACTAGATATGAGTAATAATGAGTACCAGCAAGTACTCAAGCAGCTGAAAAAAAATGCCAAGGAATTACCAAGGTTATACTGATTTGCGTATGGTAGATGCACTAGAGTAAAAGTACTTAGATTGTTTTAAAGCAATAAATAAAGGGGTAGCCATATGGCGATATATGTAGATTTTATGCAAATAGAATTTAGAGGCTATAAATGGTGCCATATGCTGGCAGATACCTTGCAAGAGTTACACGATTTTGCCGCTCTGATTGAAGTAGATGCGCGCTTATTTCATCGTAATGCCAGTTACCCACACTATGATGTGACGGTGCAAATGCGAGAAATAGCGATTGAGTATGGCGCTATACCTGCCGGTCGGAAAAAGATTATCGAATGTGCAAAGAAGTTAAAAATAGAGTTGTATGAGCAAATAGTACGGTCTGAGCATTTCTAATAAGTTAATATTCTAGAGATAAAAAAAGGTGGGAGTGCTTTTGCATCCTACCTTTTTGTTTATTCAGATTTTCATTTATAGCTTATTTTGCGACAGCTGCTTTACTGACACCGTTAAGGGCGTTTGCAATATTAGCAATCTCGGTATCACAGCCTTTGATATGATGACGATTTTTTAGGTATTCAGGATTGTTGTATGACAACCATACTTTTTTATCAGCATCTTCATTGATTAGAATTTTTTGCGGTAAGTCGATGGCGACGCTTTGCTCGCAATTCATCAACGGTGTGCCTGCTTTAGGATTACCAAACATAATCACTTGTGTTGGTCTTAATATTAAATTAACACCTTGCGCATTTTTTTGATGATCGACGCGCGCAAAGACTTTCATACCTTTGCTTTCGATAATTGCCGCCAGTTTATCAGCAGTATCTTGCACGGAATGAGGGCTTTGCATCGTAACCAAACCTTTTTTGGCATTGATAGCAGTCATCGTTTCTGGCGCGTCTAAAGTATTTTCGATACTGGCACAAGAGGATACAGCCAAAGCTAGAGCAGCGATAGAGATAATCTTAAGCATAAAAAGTCCTTTTTTATGGTGGTCGTTCATTCAGTGAGTGATGGCTGGCTGGCAACATCGAATCTTTATAGTGCATCATTACATTGTGCGTAATAAACGGTGCATAGTAAAGAGTCGCATTGCAACATGCCTTAATGAATTACTAAGCCAAATGCTCTGCCAGATAATCGACCAATAGTCTGATTTTTGGTGATAAATGACGATTGTGCGGGTAAACGGCCCAAATCCCTTCTTCTTGCTCTCTATATTCGTCCAATACCGTCATTAGACGTCCTGTTACGAG
>NZ_DATIRM010000419.1:0-7979 GCF_035469765.1 Psychrobacter sp. | reverse complement strand
TTTTTCTTGCTTGCTGTGCCTACGCAGACAGAGGCTGCAAAAAATTTATACCAGCAGTACCGTAGCGTTTTTAAGGTATTTTAACTATATGATAATCATCTTACAAAAGATGTGTTTTATCGTGGTTCTTATTCGCTTTTACCATCTCTACAGCCGTGTATCTTGTATACGGTAATACCAATCAAGCTGCCGATCAAAGCCCGTTTCCAATAAACTGGCAATGACTCGTCCCGTCAGACCCCATACTGTCTCACCATCCACTTGCCAACTTGGCGTGAGAAGCGTCGCTGTCTGATCTTGTAACGTATATTCGATAGAATATTCGACGGTCGGCTGAGTCAATAACGTCTCAAAATCTGCCCAAAAGATACGCGATATCTCTCCAAGCTCCGGCACTAACAGCAGATCTGGCGCAATAAGCGCCACAATAGGACGCACACTCATGCCGCTTTTGGAAGTTTGGATGGGCAGCTGACCAAGTAGCTGAACTTTATCGGGCGGTAGCGCAGTTTCTTCGCAAGCTTCACGCAAAGCAGTGACAACGTTATTACCGTCACCTACTTCATACTTACCACCCGCACAGGATACTTCTCCGGCATGACTGTTCATATGGGCAGAGCGGCGGGTAAGTAGCAGTTTAGGGTGGCGCTCATGAGTGATAGCCACCAAGATGGAAGCATCCGCAATAGGCGTTTGATAGAGGCTATTTAAAATATGGGCGCTACGCGAGCTATCATAAGTGCCTTGGCGTGCCGGACTGGCAATGGCTTTTAACGTTTCCTGCTGCACCCGTTCAGCCAGTTTCCTGATGGTGGGATAACGAATAAAATTCGGTACAGCAACCGTCAATTTATCAAAATGTGCAGACTGTGAGGGGTTTAGCATTATAATTGCCCTGTATTTTTATCAGTATTAGACATCAAAGCATTGCATAGTCACAGCAAGCAGATTGGCGACGAACGTAAGACAAATACCGCCTTTTATCATTGTACGACTGTGCTTGATCCTCATGGATCAATGGTGTCACTTGCTTGGGCTGGCGGAACATTTGCCACTGCTGTATTAGCATTACTGGGAATCGGGGTAGCGCTGACTTATAATAACATTGGTCGTGGCAGACACTATCCGCGCTATTGGTAAGCGTGCCGATAAAAACTTTATCCTTGTTCAATGACTTTAGCCTAGCGCAATCTGGCTATCACTGCATACCTTTTATGTGACTGACATGCTTTATCTATCCTATCAGCACACAAGGGAATCAACAGTGATTCAATTCACACAATACGCTGTTATTATCATTGCCAGTATGATGAGGATTTGTGTTATCTTAATATAAAAGGCAATTGTTAAATAATAATCTGATATTCGATAGCCCTACTATCTCATACAACAACAATTATAAATCTTAAAGTTATACGTCTTAAAGCAATTTCATCCCTCTCATTTCATTATATAAGGCAGTCGATATGCGCTATTGTCTCCAATGCGGTCATGAAGCAGAACGTAAAATACCAGCAACAGATAATATGCCGCGTTTGGTGTGCCCAAACTGCCATTATATTCATTATGAAAATCCCAAAATTATTTGTGGCTCATTGGTCGTTCATAAGCATCGGGTGCTGCTCTGTCGCCGCGCGATTGAGCCACAGTATGGCTTATGGACGCTACCTGCAGGATTTATGGAAAACGGCGAAACTATGGCCGAAGGTGCGGCGCGTGAAAGCTTTGAAGAGGCTGACGCGGTCGTAATCAATCCGCATTTATATTGCCTGTATGACATTCCTGATATTGGTCAAATCTATAGCATTTATATCACCGAACTAAAGGACGGCGCTTATGGTATCGGCTCTGAAAGTCTTGATTGTGCGTTATTTACCGAAGAAGACATCCCCTGGGATAAACTTGCCTTTGAAGCAGTACGCCGTACCCTAAAAAGCTATTTTGCAGACCGTCAACACTATGACAGTTATGATCAATTTCCGATTCATCAAGAGATCATTGGCAAAGACCAAGCTATTAAACGCTATTAATACCGCAGTTGGCTAAAAATCCGACTTACAAAAGCAAGTAGTGAAAACCGTTGATAAGAATTAAACTCAAATCTTATCAACGGTTTTTTATTGCCTAAAGTTAACCGCTTAATCCAACTTGTGAGGATATCATGCTGACACTGCAACGCTCCTTTGCTCTATTACCGCTAACTTTAGCCCTAGGGCTGGCGAGTGTAAGCGGTCATGCTGAAAACACCCCTTTAACCGCTAAGGAATCAGACCCGCAAACGCTTGGCTGGATGCAAGGTTTCCCGCCTCCAAAAGACAAACTCATCACTCAACCACAGTCTGACTTTTTTAGTTTTCCAAAACTGCGTTGGACAGTCTGTCATATCCGTGAGCTGATGCCCACCACCGAAGTCAGTCGTGGTATCGGTGCACCATCCAAACTTGACTATGCACTCGATAAAAACATTGATGCCATTACCTTTACCCCAACCAATAGCAAGCGCCCTATGACATGGCGTCAGTCACTTGATGCCAACTATACAGATGGTATTATGATCATGCATCATGGCAAGGTCGTCTATGAGCGCCAAAACGGTTGCCTAAACGAGTTGGGTAATCACGCCGCAATGTCAATGACCAAGTCGATGACGGGACTGCTAGGAGAAATCCTCGTCACCGAAGGCAAGCTTGATGATAAGGCATTGGTTGCCTCTATCATTCCTGAATTAAAAGATAGCGGCTTTGGCGATGCCACCGTACGTCAGGTCATGGATATGACCACGGCGCTCGACTATAGCGAAGACTACGCTGATCCTGACGCAGATATTTGGAAGTACTCAGAAGCAGCAAGCCCATTACCAAAACCTAAAGGCTATAGCGGACCCAACGGCTATTTTGAATATCTGCAAACGGTACCAAAAAAAGGCGAACATGGGGTAGAATTTAACTATCGAACCATCAATAGTGATGCATTAGGCTGGATTATCTCACGCACGACTGGCAAAGCGGTCAATGAGCTACTCTCTGAGCGTATTTGGCAAAAAATTGGTGCCGAACAAAGTGCCTATATGACTGTCGATGCTAAAGGCACGCCGTTTGCTGGTGGCGGTATCAGTGCAGGTTTGCATGATATGGCACGTATTGGTAGCTTGATGCTCAATAAAGGCGAGATTAATGGTGAACGCTTATTCCCAACAGCGGTAGTTAATAATATCGAAGCTGGTGGTGATAAAGGCGCTTTTGCAAAAGCGGGCTACAAGCAGCTCAATAATGGCAGCTACAAAAGTATGTGGTGGCTATTTAATAACCCCACACCCATTTATGCAGCACGTGGCGTCCATGGTCAAACGGTCTATGTTGATCCAGCAGCAGATATGGTCATTGTTCGCTTTTCCTCCTACCCTGAAGCCAGTAATGGCAAAATCGACCCAACTTCGCTACCTGCCTACAAAGCAGTCGCTAATTATTTAATTAAAAAGTAAATATTTAGCATAGATTTAACAATCAAGTTAACATCCATATGCTAAATTCATACCAAAAATAAAACCGCCGCTTTCATTTTAGTGAAAGCGGCGGTTTTTTATATAGCAACTAAACGCTACTAGCTTTTAATTTTACAAACCTTAAAGCCCAACTCTTTTACCGCCGCTTCTTTGTCATACGGCGCGAGTACTGCACGTACATGGTCTTGACCTTGCAGATATTGCTTAGCAACGCGCTGTAAATCAGCGGCCGTCACTGCCAATATTGCCGCACGCATTTTACGCTGCCAATCTACACCGCGATGATGCAAGTCAGCAAAACAGGCTTTAATCGCCTCGCCTGCCGGAGAGCCAGGTTTATCCATACCAGAGATAATTCCTAAAATGGCTTCTTCTAATTGCTCATCCGTTTGTGGCTCATTTAACAACCATTCGATACTGGCATCAAAATGTGCAAAAGTTTCAGCACACTGCGGATCGCGATAGCTAAAGAACTTAAAGGCACAAGCATTAGCATCGTAACCTGCGCCGCCGCCATAAGCACCGCCGCGCTCACGAATAGCGCTATGCAGATAGCCATTACGTAGGTAAGGCGCTAATACCATCAGTGCTGCCGTGTCAGGATGATCAGCCGTAGGAACGGTATAAGCGCTGGCGTTATGATAGACGTTGGTCGGCACCAACCATGCCAAATCTTCAACGACCACTTCTTCTATTACAGCCGTATTTTCGCCACTCAATGCAGCATTTAGCTGTAACTCGGTAAACTCACTTGGAATATTAGCTTCGATATCTATCGCAGAATTGCTTATTTTTTCAGCAGTTTTTGGCGCTTGGCTGTCTTTCCAGCTATCGACAATTAAGCTGCTTAAGCGTTCAGTTTGCTCCGCTTCGCAAATAATAACCGCATGCTTAGGCAGACTAATTAAACGTTGATGTAAGTCCATCAAACTCGTTGCCAATTGATCCCACTGCGCGTCATCAGTACTCGCATGCGTTAGGAAATCTTTTAACGCGTTTAATGCAGGTAGACCACTGCGTACATACTCTAGCTGCGCTTGACGACTCATACCACGACTGGCAGTTTGCATCGCATATGAATGCCCTGAACCTGCAAGGTTTGATTGCCAGCCTGCTTGACGCTGCTGCAAGATTTCTTTGATACGATCATGCTCGCTAAAGACGCTGTGCTCCATGACTTCTTTGAGCAAATCAATCGCTTCAGGCTTACGATTCAGTGCGCGCGTTGCCACGACAAAGTAGCTGCTAATCGCTTGGTTATCATCGAGATTGGTACGCTGACTGACACGTGCCGTCACGCCAGATGAATGCGCCGCTTGCTTGGCTTGCATCTCATGGGTGCTTAGCGAATCCGTACCTAGCTCTGACAATAAGCTCAAATAAATTGGCAATAATGGATGATTGATCACCTCATTGACTGGCAGCTCTTCATTGCCATTATTAACGAGATTCTGACCAATATCATCGGTCAACGGTACGATGACTTGATAATAATATAAGCCATTGGTGCCCGCTTCATATTCAAACAACGTGCTTTCTTTACCGCTTAGATTAATCTGCTTTTGCGTGCCTTGCTTAAAGCTGATATCGGTCGGTACGTCTTCTAGACCAACTTTTGGTAATAAGCTTAAATCATCAGGCGCTGCTTGACGCGCTGCCAAATCCAATGCTTGCTGCTTGAGGATCTGTTTATCATCAGCAGTCAAATCCATCTCGATGGTATCAAGACGCGTCTGCTCAGCTGCCGCAAGACGAGCTGTTTTTTCGCTATCTGGCGTCATTGTGATACGCACACGATGCTGATTGTCTAACAAGTGCTGCTTGATTAGATTTGGTAGCCACTGCTTATCTTTTACTTGCTCACGTAACCATTGTAGATGCTCATCAACTTCCCATACATCAATAGGGTTGCCATCATGAATCGCCGTGCTAAAGCCTTCTAGCATTAAATTAAGCCCATAAGGCATGCTATCACCGCCGATATGACGTTGATCAATCTCAATCTGATGCAATATAGTTTCAATAGTCTCATCAGCAATCGGCTGGTTGGCAACCTCAGCAAGCAAATCCATAATACCTTGCTCTACCGCCTCGGCATGTTCAGGCTCAGAGCCGCGCAGACCGGTATAAAAGACCATTTCATAATGACTGTCATCAAGTCCTAATAGCGGACTGGGTGCTTTGCCTAATGGATGGCTATCCAAATAAGCACGTAGCGGCGAGCCGGCATGCTCAATCAGCACACCTTCGAGCAAACGTAATGCCAGACGCTGCTCGGGGTCGATAATCGATGGTAATAACCAAGCAATCACATGATGGGTCTGGTTAGGACCAGCTTCGTCAGCGGTATAAGTATCCGTGGCGCTAATAGGGGCAGACAGGCGCTGCTCTGGACGCGAAACGTGCTTTTTACCTGCTTCAAACTCAATCAAGGCATCGTCATGAATTTTTGCCTGGGTTTCAGCGACCGGAATATTACCAAAGCTCATAATGACGCTGTTCGACGGATGATAATGGCTATGATGAAACGCGACCAGCTCAGGATGAGTTAAGTCGGGAATGTCAGCAGGATCGCCACCAGAATTATAATGATAGGTAGTCGTCGGAAATAAATGATGGGCTACCGCATGATACAGCTGGTCAACCTCGTCACTCATTGCCCCTTTCATCTCATTAAAGACAATACCTTTAAACTGCGGCTTATCGTCAGCGTCTAATTCAACCCGAATACCTTCTTGTGCAAAATCGAGAGGATGAATGTTAGGAAAAAATGAGGCATCAAGATAAACCGCTAATAAGTTGAAGTAGTCTTTTTTATTTTGCGTGGCATACGGATACGCCGTCCAATCGGCAGCGGTCATCGCATTCATAAAAGTATTCAACGAGCGTTTAATCATTGAAAAGAACGGATCACGCACCGGAAATTTCGCAGAGCCACATAAGGCGACATGCTCTAAAATATGTGCCTCGCCTTTTGAGTCCATCGGCTGCGTACGAAAGCCAACCAAAAAGGCATTTTCGTCACTTGGATGTGCCAAATGATAATGCATTGCGCCAGTTTTGACATGCTGACTGATCAGCACATCCATCGATAACGCCTCAATATGGCGATGCTCAAGCAGCTCAAACGCTGGGTGCAAAGTTAAGTCAGCGGTAAATGGCATGTCAGTCATAATTGTCCTTACAGATTGCCCTGCATATCAGGGTAAATAGAGTGGTAAAAATTATCGTTATAAAAAATATAATCCTAAGAATTTTATAGCAATTGCTTGTCGTTAATAGTTTAGGAGTGGCTTATATTGAATAGTTTCATTTTTAATAATAGTAGATAAGCAACCATTAAAAAGAATGGTTCTAACTGTCATAGATGGGGCTAGCGCGTTGATAAGTCAAGGCAGCACAGCAATAAAGACCACCGCTAATAAAGAGAATAAGAGGCTACTAGCATTAATATACGTTAATGGATATACCAAGCAGCCGCGCTGATTGTCCATAAATATGACCAACAAGATTAAGGCATTGGCCGCTTATTGTATACAGATTATATACTTAACAGCTGCCCTCAGTAATGTTACTATAAAATCTCTCTGCTACGAGGAGTACCCCATGAGCTATAAACATATCTTACTGGTTACCGACTTACTCTCTGATGCTGATGTGGTCGCCCAGAAGGCCAAACGCATCGTCGAAAACCGTCCTGAATCTAAGCTATCGGTATTGCATATTGTTAAAGATAGTATGGTTGGCTTTGGCTATGAGTTGGTGCCGGCATCTAGCTTGTATGATGAGATTGATGATGAACGCTGTCAAGAAGCACGGATTAAGCTGGCACAGTTCCTCAAGCGCAACCAGCTGAATGCGGTAAATTCTGAAGTGACCACTGCCATTTCTAGTAGTGAAGGCATCGTCAACTACTGCCATAAGCATAATGTTGATCTGCTGGTCATCGGACGCCATGAGCGCCACGGTATCTCAGCATGGTTAAGTGGCGCCACAGCGGACAATATCTTGCCCAACGTGCCGTGTGATAGCTTAGTCGTTAAGCTCGACAAGCCAGTATCAAAACGCGGTTAATATTACAGTTGTATAAAATATAATTTAGTACCAATATAAAACATAACTTAGTACCTAGTAGTTTGGCTATTAATATTAAAAAAGCGCGCTGTAGACATCTGTCTATGGCGCACTTTTTTTTATTAAAATTTTATGCTCAACTGTCCTGAATGATATTAATAAACGTCTGCCAAATCGGGCTTTGATGGCGGGCTTTATGCCAAACCAGCCACCATGTCCGTGCCAAGTCAATCCCTGCAACTTGTACTTGTACCAGCTTCCCTGTTGCAAGCTCGCCTTCAATGACGTGCTGTGACAGGCAACCTAGCCCAATATCTGCACTCACCATATGCTTGATAGCCTCCGACTGCTGAATGGCCATAATCACCTCGGCATCGGGCAGATACTTGAGCAATTGCTCATC
>NZ_DATIRM010000418.1:0-1528 GCF_035469765.1 Psychrobacter sp. | reverse complement strand
TTTCATCTTGCTGATGCTTTGTCTGGCAGTTTTGCAGTAACTGCTGTGCAATATCTGGTGATAATACAAATACCCCATCATTATCCATAATGGCGATATCGCCTGAGCGAATCATGGTAGTCTGCGCGCCAAAACGGTAATGGATATCAGACGCCAGTACGCCGTGCGTCTGCTCACTCTTAAAGGTAGTGACTGCGCTTATGCCTTGCGTAAATACAGGAAAGCCCAGTTGCTGAATCTGTAGCGAATCAGTCACTTGTCCAATGACGATAACGCCAGCGAGCTTTTCATAAATAGCGGCGCAAGTACGTAACGCGCCCCAACAGGCTTTGATGCCAAGCACTTGCGCGTCGATACACAAGATGTCATTCGGCTGCGCCTGAATCAATGCTTGATTAATCACCTCCGTATTGTCTGAGTTCAAAGTCGCTGTGATGACTTTTCCAACGACAGTATGGGTGCAAGGAGACAGCGCTTTGATATCTGGCAAATACCCCACTTCGATCAGATGACCAATCGTCGAGGTGGCTATGCTCTTGTAACTATCTACTAGCGTATCAATATCAAATTTATCCATTAATCTTTATCTCACTATGCTTTCGTATTGAATCCACCATAAGATTTGCTTCAATGTTTTTTGCCCTAAAAAAAGGATTGGTAGTCACATTCTCCCCTGCAGGCATGCTGCCATGGGGATTGTCACCGCGCTCAATCACGGGCAACAACAATGTCTTATACGGATAGTATGGATTAGTCAGTAGCTGCTCGCGGATAAGCTCATATTGATCGGCATCAAAGTCAATATCCGTCAATGCCCTATGGATACTGTCCCTCGCCTCACGCCACAGCACTGCTTCACTAATCTCATAATGCGCTGACAATGCTTCAATAATGGCGCGAAGATTGACCAATATACCCAAGGACTGAAGATAAAATATTAGTGCTTGCGGGGTCTCTAGGTACAAGCGATTTTTAAAATTGGGCGGGCTTAAATACTCAGGATCTGCTATTTGATGACGCGTAAGCCATGGCAAATAAATACGTAACGAATCATGATCCCGCAATAGCAAGCTGGTAAAACGATGATCTTTCATCACCATCACGATGTTTTGTCCGTGCATCTCAGGAGCAAGCCCTAAACGCAGGCAGCGCAGCATCGTACCCAAAAACACCTCACACAGGTTTTTGAAGCAATCAATAGCCGCGCGTTTTATGTGCGCTGTTTGCGTCGTAGGCGATTTTGCTTGGATGATCTCATCAAAGATATGATGACTTATGCTATCTTTAGACACCAACATGCCGAGGCTTGCCATGGGCAGTAGCCGCACTTGGTCATTACACAGATCCGTTGGTAGACTCCTGAGCATAGCGCCTAAATGCGTGGGTTTTTCTTGATAAAAACAGGGATTGGTTGCGCTTTTATCTTGTAGATGCATCGGCGACATATAGCCCAACCAAAGGCGCTCATCCCATAACCGCAGCTGCGCTAACAATACCTTATCTATTTGTCTGGCCTGCATCAGAATCG
>NZ_DATIRM010000417.1:0-6618 GCF_035469765.1 Psychrobacter sp. | reverse complement strand
TTTAAGGAGCGGCAGCCTGCTCGTATTTATCAGATTGCACTTTGGCAAAGACCACATGCGGCAGTTGACCAGCCGCAGTTTTGAACTCTGGCGCCATCATAAGACATGGCTGACACCAACTTGCCCAGAAGTCCACAATGGTCAGCACCTCGTTTTTTTTAATAACTTTATTGACCGTCTGTGCATTTAGCTCATGAGGCTTGCCGGTCAATAACGGCTGACTACATTTACCGCAATTGGGCGCCGCACTGAGCCGTTCAGCTGGCACACGATTGGTCGCTTGGCAATGTGGGCATACTAAATGGAAATTTTGCTCACTCATCATATGATTCCTATTTTAATTATTCTAATCGTTTTACTGTTTTAAAAATTCGTTATTGGTATTTGCAACTAAAAGTTGTTTGCACAGACTGTTTTCAAAAGCAGTTTTAGCATGATTATGCATACTCATTCTCTATGCCAATTGGTGTGCCACGCCACTGTATACATAGCTCATCGGTCGTGGACCGGGCAAGTACTCTTCGCTCAACTCGTCGATGACAAAACCACCTGCTCTAATGAGCGCTGGAATATCACGGTCTAGATGACAACCACCCGCCATAGGTTTCCAAAAAGGCGTTAATCGGTGCTGCCAGCGCTCGATAGAGGGATCTGGAGCTAAGCCATGCTCACAAAATAGCAAGCGACCGCCAGGTTTGAGCACGCGCGCCATTTCTCGAAGTGCTGGCACCGGATCATCGATACTACACAAGGTAAAGGTCATAATAATAGTATCAAATCGATCTGTATCAGCGTGAATGCCTTGAACATCAACGGCTATCACTTCAACCGGAATACCGATGGCAGTCGCTCGCTTGCGTGCTAGCGACTGCATCTGAGCGGCTGGATCGATGCCGATAATAGAGGAGACTTTTTTGGGATCATAAAACGGCAAATTCAGACCGCTGCCAATCCCAACTTCTAACACCTCGCCTAGCGCCTGAGGGACAATTTTAGACCGCGCTTTCATCACATTACCTGTACTACAGGCAACATCTATCAGCTTTGGCAATACATAACGCTCGTACGGATTCACTGCCTTCTCCATTCATTACCGCACTTAGCGCTTGCAGGTATTCATACCAAGCATGCTGTACAGCGGACAAAAGCGGAATAGTCCTGTTAGCAAAGGAACCAAACCAATCACGCCCCACCAGCTTCCATAATACATACCCAATCCGATAATCACCACACCAGCAATAATGCGTAGTAACCGTTCAGTACTTCCGACATTCATTTTCATGGCTCAATCCTTTTGTGAAATCATTTCATAGTAGAAGAATTGCATAGCTCTGTATTTATCGTACAAACTAGCACTCTTCTGGGTCGCAATCATATGATGCTTGCGTAGTGCCGCACGAGATAACCACTTTCACTCATGACACTGCCTGATTTATTGACCAAAAACATTGATCGGTACTTTCAAATAACGCGTACCGTTGTCTTCTGGCTCTGGAAAATGTCCAGCATTAATATTAACTTGCACTGCCGGAATGATCAGGCGCGGCATATCCAAAGTCGCATCGCGACGCTCACGCATCTCCACAAACTCTGCTTCGTTTATGCTGTCTTTAACATGAATATTTTCTAGTTTTTGCGCCGCAACAGTGGCCGTTGGGCAATGCTGGCGGCCCTTACTTGGATAGTCATGACAAAGATACATTACTGTATCTTCGGGGAGCGCCAACAGTTTCTGAATAGACTGATAGAGCGTTTTGGCATCACCGCCCGGGAAATCACAGCGAGCTGTACCCACATCAGGGGCAAACAATGTATCCCCAACGAAAACCACTGTCTTTTCGTCATCAGCGGCCATATAAGCCATGTCAGCACGTGTATGACCTGGCACATACATCGCAGTAATAGTGATACTGCCAAGCTCTAGCGTCTCACCATCGTCTGTCAAAATATCAAACTGACTGGCATCGGTGTGGAAACTGGTATCAAAGTTAAAGATTTGCTTAAATGTTTTTTGTACTTCGTTAATATGCTGACCGATTACCAGTTGACCACCGAGATTTTCTTTCACATGAATAGCAGCCGATATGTGATCTGCATGTGCATGAGTCTCGATAATATACTTGAGCTCCCAACCATGCTCACGTACGAACTCAATGACTTCATCAACGCTGCTAGTATTCGTTCTGCCTGATTTGGCATCAAAATTTAATACTGGATCGACGATGGCACACAATTGCTGCTCGACATCGGCGAGTACATGAGTATAGGTTTCTGTGTCGCTATCTAAGAAAGAATGAACTTGCATGGTTGCCTCTTTACTTGTCTGTGAATGTTATCACTATAGGATTTTTCTTGTCTTAAATTAACTCTTAAATATGATATTCAGTCGTATATAATGTTCGCCATTGTTTACGGCTCATCTATTATCACCAATATAGCAACTGCTATACAATTTATCAATTTATATAATGTAAATAATGATAACTTGCTATGCTACGCGATATCATTGATAATTAACCATATGTTATTCCAAACACTACGGCATGTATTGCCATATTATATAAGGAGCTCATTCTGGCTACTTCTACTTTAGCAGTAGGTACATCTACTCACAACGCTAGTGATGATAAGTCATCTTTCAGCGCAGACTTTATACCTATTGATCTTGCCAAACAAATGCAACAAGCATCGATGCAAGCCAGCCAATTACTCAAATCGCTTTCGCACCCTGATCGCCTGCTTCTGCTCTGTCAGTTGACACAAGGTGAGTATTGCGTCGGTGAGCTTGAAGGATTGGTCGGTGTTGGACAGCCAAGCTTGTCGCAGCAGTTGGGTATATTGCGCAAAGATGAGCTGGTTGCGACGCGCCGAAAAGGTAAGCAAATCTACTATAGCATCGCAAGTAATGACGCCTTAGCGGTATTAGAACTGCTTTATCAGCGCTTTTGTGCCAAATCCGAATAATGCTCTACTCGCCTAACTATTTTATGCTGCTTTCTATCTTGGTGACGTATTGATATGACTTCTATCGCCGCTCGTCTGATTCCTGCTTGGTTGCGCCAATACCAGATTGCCACTTTACCGACTGATGTAATCGCAGGCTTAGTGGTAGGTGTGCTAGTCATTCCGCAAAGTTTAGGCTACGCGGTATTGGCAGGTTTGCCTCCCGTTTATGGGCTATATGCGGCAATTGTGCCCGTCATTGTTTATGCGTGGCTTAGCTCCAGTAACGTACAGGCGGTCGGACCAGTGGCCATTACCTCTATAATGACGGCTAGCAGCTTGCACACTTATGCAGATCAAGGCAGTACGCAATACGCCTTAATGGCAAGCTTACTGGCGTTAATGGTTGGGGCGCTATTGTGGATCGCCGGACGGCTCAAACTTGGCTGGATTATGCAATTTATCAGCCGCGGGGTGTCGGCAGGCTTTATTAGTGGCGCCGCTGTACTGATTTTTGTTAGCCAGCTTAAGTATTTATCCAATATTCCCATAGCAGGGAATAGCTTAATTGAATATTTATCCAGCATGCAAATGTATGTGCGTCAATGGCATCCCTTGACATTGCTCATCGGCGTACTCGCCTTTGCCCTCTTAATTGCGAACCGCTACGGTAACAAATGGGTATGGCGCACTTGGCTGTCACCAGCATATGCCAAATGGGCAGAACGATTGTTTCCACTTATTCTACTTGGCATTGCCATTGTCCTTAGTATGAGCTTGCATTGGACGACAAATGGGGTGGCAACCATCGGTAGTATTCCACAAGGGCTACCGACCTTTACGCTACCCTATGTGCCAGATTTCCATGAGGCACTCAATTTATTACCTACTGCAGGCCTCATGGCGTTAATTATCTTTGTCTCGAGCAGTTCAGTTGCTAGCACTTATGCACGACTGCGCGGTGAGACCTTTGATGCCAATCGCGAGCTTACTGGACTTGGGCTGGCTAACCTTTTATGGGGTTTGTTCCAAAGTTTTACGATAGCAGGCGGCTTTTCACGTACCGCCATTAATGCCGACTCAGGAGCAAAGACACCGCTTGCTAGTATGGTGACGGTATTGGTGATGATTGCCGCTTTGATAGCATTTGGTAACGTGCTCGCACCGTTACCCTATGCGATATTAGGGGCAACCATTATGGCCTCTATCATTGGGCTTATTGATATTGCGACCTTAAAATCAGCATGGCAACGTGACCGTTTAGATGCCATAAGCTTTATAGCAGCGTTCGCCGGCGTGCTGATATTTGGGCTAAATACAGGGCTAGTTATTGGTCTCATGGTGTCATTTGCCAGTCTCATTTGGCAATCAAGTAAGCCGCACGTGGCCATTGTGGGCCAACTGGCCGGTACGGAGCACTTTCGTAATATTAATCGTCATGACGTGGTAACTTTTCCTAATTTGTTGATGTTGCGGGTCGATGAAAGTTTGTTTTTTGGTAATAGCGAATCGGTGCATAACCACGTGGTACAAGCCACGCGTCAATATCCAGAAGCAAACGAGATTATCCTTATTATGTCGGCAGTCAATCATATCGATTTGACTGGACAAGAGATGCTGATTAGCTTAAACCAAGAGCTATTAAATCAAAATAAGCAGTTGAGCTTTAGCTTTATTAAAGGACCTGTGATGGACATCATTGAGCACACACCGGTGATTACTGATTTATCAGGGCACGTTTATTTAAGTACTATGGATGCAGTCAATGATTTAAAAGACACTCATCAACAGCATTTGCGCTATTTATAAGGCTAAGAATAATTATTGGCTATCTATAACATATAGATATGATAAAAGCTGTGTTATGCTAAATTATTAGGACTGGTAAAGAACAAATACTAGCCTGTAGCGCTTTTTTTAAACTGATTATATTCTCGACTCTTTTTTATAACCTTTATTGATATTATTTATGACCGATGACTTAACCATTTATAAGCAAATTTATCCAAGCCAATGTATCAAAATTGCAGAGCTTGGGTATTGTTCTGTGCTCAATATTCGCCCTGATGCCGAGACCGAAACGCAGCCTAATAGCTGTGATTTGGCGCAGGCGACTGCCAAAGCCAATTTGACCTATCATCATCTGCCATTTGATGATGAACGTCTGAGTATGGCAACTGTCGAGCAGTTTGCCGCTTTTTATCGTACGATGCCCAAACCCATATTGATGTTTTGCGGTACAGGCGCGCGTGCTAAGCTACTGTATCAAAGCGCCTTGATGCAAGGGCTGCTATAAGTATGGACTTAAAAGCATTGATATAAAAACGCAATAAAGCTTACATACTTTATCTTTAGAAAGTTGTCCATTGCGCTTAGGCTTTATATTCTCGTACCATCTATTTCATTTTAATATAATAAATAAAAGGAGCTCTTATGAGCCATCAAGTGAGTATCACCGGACAAATTACCCCCGACCAAGTACCGATGATTGCAGAAAATGGTTTTAAAACCATTATTAACAATCGTCCAGATGGTGAAGAGCCTAACCAGCCAACCAGTGCTGAGATTGCTGCTGCCGCTGAAAAAGCAGGACTTGCTTATAAAGAAGTGTCTTTTGCTGGTAGTGAGCTCAATCAGAACCATGTTGAAGAGTTTGCTGACTTTTTTAATCAAGCTGAGCAGCCAGTACTGATGTTTTGCCGTACGGGCAATCGCTCAACGGGTATCTATGAAGCGGCTAAGCGTATGGACTTATTGGACGACTGATATCATAATCAATAACTTAAAGCAATAAACCAAGAAGCCCATATAAATATATGGGCTTTTATAATATTTAAGACTATATTTTGAATGCTGTGAAGCAACATATCGCCACAAGGAATGGGCGTTATAAATATAGTGCAAGTATGATCGTTAACCTTACAAGGATGTTCCATGAGTAATACCGCATTAGCTCTGCTACCGTTAGCCCTTGCTTATATTATGTTTACCTTAGGAGCAGGGCTTAAGCCTAGCGATTTTAAGGTTATCTTCAGTCATCCCAAAGCATTTTTTGTGGGTTTGGTCAATCAAGTTGTTTTTGTTCCTCTGGTAGCCTTAGCAGTCGTATTATTGATGTCGCCACCGCCCGCCATTGCTTTTGGTATCATGTTGATCAGCTTTTGCCCCGGTGGCGTGACTAGTAATATGCTCACCTACTACGCCAAGGGTAACGTAGCACTGTCGGTCGCGCTCACGGGCGTAGTCAGTCTATTATCAGTTGTGACCCTGCCTATCCTAATCACCTTGGCTTTCAATCATTTTATGAAAGACCAAGCAGGCTCTATCAGTGCGGTCAAAATCGGCTTAGTAATGTTTTTACTAACCACTTTGCCAGTGACCCTTGGTATGCTCGCCCGCCATAAGTTCACTGATTTTATGGTACGCAGAAGCGGGATCCTGAATGGCTTAGCCAGTGTCTTTTTTGTCTTAATCGTCCTTGCGGCTATTGCTACCAACTGGCAATTACTACAAGAGCAATTGGCATCTATTGGGCTCGAGCTTGTGCTGATTATTGTTACCTTATTTATAATCAGTATTTTGACAGCAAAGGCGTTAAAGCTAAGCTGGTTTGATACCAAGACCATCGCTATTGAAACCAGTATTCAAAACAGTACCACCGCGATTACCTTAGCC
>NZ_DATIRM010000416.1:0-7287 GCF_035469765.1 Psychrobacter sp. | reverse complement strand
GATAATTATTTAGGTGTGGTTTCGTTAGTACGTGTCCGCCAAGGTACGATAAAAAAAGGTGATAAACTTTATATTAAATCTACCAAAGAGGCGCATTTAGTCGGATCAATTGGTGTCTTTACCCCGAAGCCATTAGATACGGGTATCTTAGAAGCTGGTGAAGTAGGCTTTATTATCGCTGGTATTAAGGATATTGCTGGTGCGCCAGTTGGTGACACGATTACTCATGCCAGTACGCCTGATGTTGATCGTATTCCTGGATTTAAACAGATTACGCCGCAAGTTTATGCCGGTATGTTCCCTGTTGAATCTACTGATTTTGAAAAATTCCGTGAAGCGCTGCAAAAATTGCAAATCAACGATGCGTCGTTATTCTTTGAGCCAGACACTTCTGATGCACTAGGTTTTGGTTTCCGTTGTGGTTTCCTTGGTATGCTGCACATGGAGATTATCCAAGAGCGCCTCGAGCGTGAGTATGACTTGGATTTGATTACCACTGCGCCGTCAGTTATCTATGAGATTGTGAAAAAAGATGGCAGCATCATCTATGTTGATAACCCGTCAAGATTGCCTGAACCGAATAATATCGAAGAGTTCCGTGAGCCGATTGCGCGCTGTCAGATTTTAGTACCGCAGGATTATCTCGGTAACGTGATGACGCTTTGTATTGAGCGTCGCGGTGTGCAAGTTGATATGCGCTTTATGGGTCGTCAAGTACAGCTAATCTTTGATATTCCAATGGGCGAAGTGGTCATGGACTTCTTTGACCGTCTAAAATCGGTATCACGTGGTTTTGCGTCACTTGATTATAATTTTGAGCGTTATCAAGTCGATAAATTGGTTAAAATTGACGTCTTGATTAATGGTGATAAAGTCGATGCGCTTGCCATGATTGTTCATGAAACCCAGTCACGCTATCGTGGTAATGCGCTGGTTAGCAAGATGAAAGAGTTGATTCCGCGTCAGATGTTTGATGTTGCAATTCAGGCAGCGATTGGTAGCCAGATTATCGGACGTAGTACCGTGAAAGCCATGCGTAAAGACGTCTTGGCTAAATGTTATGGCGGTGACGTTTCGCGTAAGAAAAAGCTACTCTCGAAACAGAAAGCCGGTAAAAAACGCATGAAGCAAGTGGGTAACGTTGAGATTCCACAAGAAGCCTTCTTAGCCGTATTGCAAGTTGATTAAATTATTAATAAATGAACCATCATTGCTGTTTTTACGGATGTCATCGTTGGATAAGTAGCTCGCTAATAGGCAGTTAAGTATGGATTTTGATTTCAATTTGATTTTAGTGCCATTAACCATAGGTTTGGGTATTATCTGGCTATTAGATAAGCTAACACTGAAACAACGTAAAACCCGCGGTCACGGTAAAGAGAGCTTGCTGGTACGCTGGGCATATGATTTTTTCCCTGTGCTGGCGGTGGTATTAATTGTACGCTCGTTCTTAATTGAGCCATTTAATATTCCGTCGTCTTCCATGGTGCCGACCTTATATACTGGTGATTTTATTGCCGTCAATAAATACGCTTATGGGGTACGTTTGCCACTGACTTATAATAAAGTAATTGATACCGGCGCGCCTGAACATGGCGACGTGGCTGTTTTTCGCTATCCTGATAATCCCAGTATCTACTATATCAAGCGTGTAATTGGTCTGCCCGGTGATACGGTCAGTTATAATCAAGGACAGCTTGCGATTAATGATGTGCCCGTTCCCACCCAAGCCATTAATTTTGATGCCAATGCTGAGTTAACTTCACAGTTGTACGGTGCAGGACAAATTGCACCTGATCAAATACTGACAGAAGAGAATGCCGCGGCGATGGGTCAACAAGAAGAGGGCGAAGCGGAGTATTTTCAAGAGACCCAAGGCAAGCATGAACACCTTGTTCGTTATTTAAAAGATATGAACAGCTCGCAGTATGCACCGTTTTTGCAGCAGCAGTCGCCAGAAGTGGTGAGCTCAGAAGGTAATGAGTGGCGTATTGAGGTGCCAGAAGGGCAATATTTTGTCATGGGTGATAACCGTGATCGCAGCGCAGATGGACGCTTTTGGGGTTTTGTGCCAGATGATAATTTAGCAGGTAAAGCGATATATATCTGGATGCACAAGCCACCAGGTTTAAAGCTGCCAACCTTTATGCGTAATGGTGCTATCGACTGATTTATCGATAAACGTTTTGTGCTAATATTATGACTATCTTTTGATATATCTAGTGAATTGCAGGCTTATAAAATTATAACTATAGCTATTTTCTGCTGAGAGGTATTATGGTGCAACAGTTATCTGGCTTATCAACACAGCGCGGTGCTAGCGTTACTAGTATCGTTTTTATTATCATCGCTTTGGGTGTTGCTGTTAAATTGATTGTTGCCATTGTACCGGCACAAATTGGTGATTATCAGCTCACCAAAACCTTGAGTGCTCAGCTTCAAGAGTCTAATAGCAAGAAAGAAACTGCCAAGCAGTTCGTTGAGGGCGTTGATAAGCAGCTGTCTATTAATGCTGATTACGACACCAAAGCAGAAGAAGTATTGACTTTTAAAGACAAAAAATCTGGTCAATTGGCTGTCTATAAAAGTTATGAAAAAACAAATAATCTTTTTGGCAATGTTTACATTGTAAATCGATTTGAAGGTGATATTGACTCTACCACAGCAGAATAATCTAATTTATTTAAATATCTTAACCGCAATGATTTAAAAAGCCAGTACTCTAGAAAGTAGTTGTCTATGAGCTGGTTTTTTGTATTTTATATTTTAAAACGTTACTATCTTAATGAACTTAAACAGTGCAACAAAAGGGATAATCATAAGCCTCGCATGAAACCAACTTCGCAGTATCCTCAGGCGGATCACAATCCACCAAAAAGTAGCCTGTCTGATGACACGCTTATTATTAGCTCAGAATTTATTCAACGCTTAGCAGTATTAACGCGCAAGTTGGGTTATGTGTTTAATGATTTAAGCCTACCAAAACTGGCACTTACTCATCGCTCATTCGATAGTAAAAAGAATTATGAGCGTTTAGAATTTTTGGGTGATGCATTGCTAGGTATGATAGTCGGTGAAGCGCTATATCACCGTTATCCGAGCCAAAACGAAGGGCGCTTGACTCGTATGCGTGCCACACTTGTACGCCAAGAGTCTTTAGTCATCATTGCCCAAAATCTAGAGTTGTCTAATCAGCTGATATTGGGAGTTGGTGAGCGTAAAGGCGGTGGTCGCAATCGTGCTTCTATATTAGCTGACGCAGTCGAATCCTTGATTGGTGCGATTTATTTAGACAGTCAGGATATGGATATCACGCGCGAGTGTGTGCTGTCTTGGTATGGTGATCTAATTGATAATGTTAACGACCAAAAAGCCCTAAAAGATGCCAAGAGCCGCTTACAAGAATGGTTGCAGTCGAAGCAATTTGATTTACCACATTATGAGCTGATGGAAACACAAGGTAATGCCCCGCATCAGGTATTTGTGGTACGCTGTCAGGTAAATATTATTAACTGTCCTGATATCACTGAATCTGGCGAAAGTCGCCGTATCGCTGAGCAAAAAGCGGCAGAATTAATGATTAACCAGCTGCATAAACTACCAGGCGTGCCCAAAAAGCGCAGCTAGCTTTATACTCTTTTTCATTTTCAGATACTCATTCTTTAACGTCTTAGTATTACGATAGCCAATATTTTTAACTGAATAACAGTGCTGCTGTTATATGCGCATACAGCAGTTTGACTGACGACAACCTCCACAGGATTACCCCATGAGCAATCACACTGACTTGCCATTAAATAATGAAGATAATGCCACAAATATGACCGAAAACACTGACCTAAATACAAGTACAAGCAATGCAGTAGAAATGAGTGAAGTAGAAATCAACGAAGTAGAAGACAATGCAGTAGATAACGATTCAGCAATTGAAGCATTTTTTTCACCAGATAACAGTAAACTTGCCGCTGAAGGTTTTAAAACTGGCTATGTCGCCATCGTTGGTCGCCCAAATGTCGGCAAATCAACGTTGATGAACCATTTATTGGGTCAAAAGCTTTCTATCACCTCGCGTAAACCACAAACGACTCGCCATCGTATCCACGGTATCTTATCTAATGATGAGATGCAGGCAGTATTCGTTGACACTCCAGGTATTCATCGTAACGAAGTACGTGCTATCAATGAGCGTATGAATAAAGCGGCTGTCTCTGCATTGGTAGATGTTGATTTGGTATTATTTGTTGTTGATTCTGACCAATGGCGTGACGATGATTTACTGGTTTTACAAAAGCTTGGTGATACCAATCTAAATGTGGTTTTAGTAATTAATAAAGCCGATACCTTAAAAGATAAAGGCAGCGTTTTACCTTTAATGGAAACCTTTAACGACAGCTTTGATTTTGCTGATATCGTCCCTGTTTCTGCATTAAAGAATCAAAACTTAGATCGGTTGCAAGAAGTGATAGCATCACATTTGCCAGTTGCTGCACCGATTTACGATACAGAACAAATCACCGATCGCTCAGAGCGTTTTTTAGCTAGTGAAATTATTCGTGAAAAGATCATGCGTAGTGCCGGTGATGAAGTGCCTTATGATTTAACGGTACAAATTGATGGTTTTAAAGACGAAGCTGCTCATACTGATCCAAAAACCGGTCGTCCACGTAAAGCCTGTACCTTTATCGATGCGACTATTTATGTTGAACGTAGTGGTCAAAAAGCGATTGTGATTGGCGATAAAGGGCAACGTATCAAGCAAGTGGGTATGGACGCGCGTAAAGATATGGAACAACTATTTGATAAAAAAATTATGCTAACGCTATGGGTAAAAGTCAAGCGCGGTTGGTCTGATGATGAGCGAGCTTTGACCAGTTTAGGCTATTAAGACTATTAAGAGCCATTCTCTTTTATGTTGAGTGGAGTATAGCTGAGGTAATAATTCATGCGTAATGAAGCGTTAATCGGTTATTTATTACACCAGCGCCCTTATCAAGAAAAGCGCGCCTTATATTATTTATTTTCTCAGCAGCATGGGGTGATACATGGTATTGGTAAAAAAGGCGCGCCACTCTTTATGCCTTTACAACTCTTTGCTACGGGCAAACGTGATCTCAAAACCTTTAGTCAAATCAATATTGCCCCTTTTACTTCATCACATAAAACAGCCCTACAAAATGATGATGTAGCAAATGCAGAAATACGCCATCAAGAAAGCATCACAGGTCAGCATCAATATGCAGCCTTGTATCTGAATGAGATATTGTGGCGATTACTACCTACTGAAGATCCTATGCCAATATTATGGCAGCATTATCAAGATAGCCTATATCAGCTCAAAAAACCTCTAACTGCTGACGAGCTACGTTTGTGTTTGCGCCAGTTTGAGCGATATCTATTTAATGAGTTGGGATTTTCACTAACGTTATATCAAGACAGTCTTGAAAACCCTATTGAGCCTGAACAGGTTTACCGATTCTTACCTGATGTCGGTTTAGTGCCAATCTTGCATGTAGAAGAGAGCAACAGTATGGTAAGTCACGCGGTTTTTAAGGGCGATGATATTTTGATAATGGCAAAGCAGGGGTTGTGCAGCAGTACGCTGAACGCATGGTCGCGTTTACATCGGCAATTAATTGATCATATGCTTGATTATCAACCGCTACAAAGTCGTTTGCTCTGGCAGCAGCAACAGCGTTATCAATTATAAAGCGTATCTAACGATAGAGTCTTTTCACAACTACTTATCATAAATACGCTACAAGCTATGTTTAGTAAATGATCTAACTATTAATAAAAGGATTTTTTATGACGGATACAGCGCAGATTTTGCCGACTACATTAGAGAAAAATTCAGATAATATATCAAAAAAACCTCTCTTAGGTGTCAATGTTGACCATGTAGCAACCTTACGTCAAGCACGCGGTGTTAGCTATCCAAGCCCACTAGCGGCAGCCCTTTTGTGTGAGAAAGCAGGTGCTGATGGCATCACCATTCATTTGCGTGAAGATCGCCGTCATATTCAAGATGCGGATGTGTATGAGATGGCAGGGCAGCTGACCACGAGAATGAATCTAGAGATGGCGGCAACGACTGAGATGCTAGAGATAGCCTGCCAAGTTAAACCATATTGGGTATGTTTAGTGCCAGAAAAACGTGCTGAACTGACCACAGAAGGTGGTCTTGATGTGGCAGGGCAGCTAGCTTCATTGACAGATTATGTCAGTAAGTTACAAGCAGCAGGTATCAAAGTTTCTTTATTTATTGATCCAGACGACAAGCAGATTACAGCGGCAGTTAATTGCGGCGCTGATGCGATCGAACTACATACAGGTTCTTATGCTGAGGCAGGTTTGGAAGATAATATAGAGCAAGTTAGTATAGAGCTTGAACGTATCAAAAATGCAGTGATTACCGCTAAACGAATGGATAGTAAGCTGTTGGTCAATGCCGGTCACGGTCTGACCCGTGACAATGTGAATGCGATTGCCCAAATTGACGGTATATATGAGCTAAATATTGGTCATGCCTTGATAGCGGATGCGCTATTTATGGGGATAGAGCAGGCTGTTATTACGATGAAAACAGCTATGCATCGATAGTAACGACAGTTAATGCTTATACCTATAACTATTGTATTAAGTGCCGCATCCGGTTGGGTGATCTTCATTGGGCTTATAAGTAATGCGCCCGACTTGGCTAAATGAGATTTGATACATGGTGTGATTGTAGGTTGAGGTTGGACAGTATTTAATATGTCCGAAATGCCCACGAGGACTGCCGCTATTGCCCCAAAACTTAGTGTAATGGCGGTTATTACCGACTCGTAAATATAAAGTACTGTATTTCGGGTTCAGCGCTTGCTCTTCTAATAAATCATCAATACCCGCATCAAAATTGTTATTATTATTTTTATCCGAGAATAGTAATAACTGTTTAAAGCTGTCTCTATGGCAGAGACCACCATTGTTAGACAAACAAACCAATAAATCCTGTCTTCTAATATGACTCTCAGCTTTTGCCAATGTCAGAGTAGTGTCTATTTGCCCTGCAATACGTCTGGCTTCCATACGTGCTAATAGACTTAAGATATAGGGCGTGGCAATCGTCGCTATGATTGCCAAGATAGCAACCGTGACGATTAACTATACTAAGGTAAAGCCATGTTCATTCTGGTTTTCAGAATTCTTTGAGAGTATTAAAACAGTTGTGTTCGATATGGTCATAATGGACTGCTACCTGTATGAAAGAGACAGCGAAGATAGTTTTTAGTCATTATTGTTGGTTTT